>JAUZOY010000108.1 GCA_030706235.1 Bacteroidota bacterium
TAAATAATTGTGCGCAAAGGTAATAATATTTCAAAGTTGATGTGTTTTTAATAAAGATTTTAACGCGTATTATAATTTTATAGTATCTTTGTACTTCATTTTAAGTTAAGCATTTAAAACAAAATGAAAAGAAATTACGTTAAAAGTTAAAGTGATAAATGCTTAAATGTATTTCCAGATTAATGATAAAAGAAAATAGTATATCCGGTTTTTATAGAATAGTATTAACTTTATTGCTTATTTATATAAGTAATTGCTCGTTTTCTCAGTTAATTGTTGACGGAGGCTCAACGCAAACCACACCAAAATTTGCCGATTCATTAGTGCGAAATGTACTAATAGGAAAAGGGGTAAAAGCATTTAATGTAACATACAAAGGATATAGAGTAATCAACGCTTTTGGTTCTTCAATAGGGTATTTTGACGGAAGTAAAAGCAATATCGGGCTTAAAAATGGTGTTGTTTTGAGTACAGGAAATATAAAAAATATCGCAGGTCCTGTTCCACAACAAATGAGTACAAAATTTAGTAATTCAGGGGATAAAGATATAGATTCGATACTTCAGAGGGAAAATCCCGATGCAATAGTCAATACATATGATGCAGCAGGTCTTGAATTCGATTTTGTTCCTACTTCCGATTCTCTGCATTTCAAATATGTTTTTGCATCGTCAGAATATGGATTTGTAGGAATGGGTACGAATGATGCATTTGCTTTTATAATAAGAGGTCCGGGCATAACAAATGATCCCGGAATAAATGGTAAAAATATAGCATTGATTCCAGGTACAAATCTGCCGGTTTCGATAGAAAATATCAATAATGATCCAAAATTGGATCCAACTAATACATATCATTATGACAGATATAAACAGTATTTTGTAGATAATTCAAATGGCAAGACGGTTGCATTCAGGGGATTTACAACAGTATTAACTGCAGGAGTAAAAGTAATTCCATGTGATACTTTCCATATTAAATTAGTAATAGCGGATAATAAAGATGATGAATATGACTCAGGAGTATTTCTTGAAGCAGGGAGTTTTTCGAGTGAACCGGTGATTGTAAAAATTTCGTCTGTAAATAAAAATTCACCAAAAAATCCGGCAATAGATAACAATGCAGTAGAGGGATGTGTTAATGGAATTGTAAGTTTTAAACTTGAAAGGCCTACGCTTAAAAACAGAGCAATTCATTATGCAATAAACGGGACTGCTGTTAATGGTGTGGATTATGGCATTGACCCAAACGGAAACACTACAAAAAGTATTAATGATAGTATAGTAATACCGGCAGGTCAGGATTCTGTAGCAATATTAATTCTGCCTTTCATTAATGGGAAAGTTGATTCTGTCAGAACGGTGATATTTAATGTTGTAAAATCTTTATGCGGAGGAGATTTAGAAAGTGATACCTTATTTATTAAAGATTATCAGCAAATGAAGGTGAATCCATACAAAACGATGGTTTGCACAGGGCATTCAACATACATAAAAGCTAATGTGTCAGATGGAAGAGCATCTTATAGCTATAACTGGAATCCGTCATCTACAAATTCAGATTCAATATTGGTTTCACCGGCTTCAGATATTACATATTACACTACTGTAACAGATGCTTGCGGATATACGGTAAAAGATTCTGTTGCAATTACAGTAAAAGTGCTGACTCCAACAATAACGGCATCACATGATTCTGTTTGTCGCGGAACTTTAGTAAAATTGAGAGTAGCAGGTGGTAAGACATACAGTTGGTTGAATGTTGGACAAACGGATTTAACAGACAGTGCATTGGTTAAACCTAATGCGACAACGACATATAAAGTTATAGCGTATATTGATGATTGTCAGAATACAGTCAGTTATACAATAAATGTACGCAAGAACCCTGTTCCTCAAATCACGGCATCAAAAACCACCATATGCAGAGGAGATACAATCTCATTATTAGCATCTGGAGGTAAAGAATATCTCTGGAAAGCTTCTCCGACTGATAGTTTGCTAAATACACAAAACACGATGGATAAGGTTAATCTGATTCCACAAATTCCAACCACATATAGTGTTATAGTAGTTGATAATCATGGTTGTGGTTATGATTCTTCGGCTACACAAATAATAAATTTCTTCACCGGACCATCGTTAACATATACATTTCCTAAAATAACATGTGTAGGTGATACGGTACAAATAAAATATACCGGAGATGGGCTAGATACTGCAATATATAACTGGTCATTTGGAGGCGGACGAATAATTGATAATTTAAAACTAACAGGACCCGGTCCTCATCAGGTTTCATGGAGCACTTCCGGAACAAAAAGATTGAGTTTAACAATAAATCAGAACAATTGTATCAGTGATACACAAGCAGATTCCATTTCAGTATATGATACTCCATTGGCGGATTTTGATATTGAGGATTCGATAGGTTGTGCACCATCTCATTCTGTATTATTTAAAGATAGATCAAAAAACGTCCAGGAACCCTCTGAATATATTTGGAATTTTGGGGATGGGAATTCTTCATTAATAAAACCGGATGCCAATTACATTTATACAAAACCAGGGATATATGATGTATCATTGAAAGTTGTTTCGGGAACATGTTATAACATAATAAATAAGAAAAATGCAGTTATAATTCATGAATCGCCAACGGCAGCATTTATTACAGAACCTACAAGTACAGTGTCTGTACTTGAACCTACAATTGCATTTATGAATAAATCCACAGGAGCTGATATTATTAAGTGGTTTTTGTGGAATGATTCATTAGTCAACGGGAAAAACTTCGTTTACAGATTTAAAGATACAGGAACATATAAATTTACACTATATGCAATTAATAAATTTAATTGTAAGGATACGTTAACAGGGAAAGTAATTATCACACCTGATTATACAATTTATATTCCGAATTCATTTACTCCCAATGGAGATGGGAAAAATGATATTTTCTGTGCAGAAGGATATGGAATAGTAACATTTGAAATAAGAATAATGAATCGTTGGGGCCAGCAGATATTTTATTCAAAAGATATTAAAAAAGGATGGGATGGCAAGGTATCCGGGAATAATGTTGAAGCGGGAGTTTATATGTATATTGTTAAATTTACAGATGAAAATAATAAATTTCATACTTACCAGGGGACAATAACAATACCACGAAAGAATTAAGGGCTGAAATTATAATAAATTGAATATATGAATGCGATAAATTTAGTAATTGGTGCTGCACTTTTTTTAGTACTGGCATACCGGTTTTATGGTGCATTTTTGAAAGCAAAGGCAATAACAATAGATGAAAGCAGGCTTACACCGGCAGTAAGGCTAAATGACAACAGGGATTATGTTCCAACAAACAAATGGATAGTGTTAGGTCATCATTTTGCTGCAATTGCAGGTGCGGGGCCATTGATAGGTCCTGTTTTGGCTGCGCAGTTTGGGTATCTACCGGGAACATTATGGATATTAATTGGGGCGGTAGCTGCCGGAGCTGTTCATGATGTAATTATATTGTTTGCATCTGTAAGACATGATGGTTTATCACTTGCTGAAATTGCAAAGCGGGAAATAGGTCCATTTTCGGGAGTTATTACATCTTTCGCAATAATACTTATTCTTATTGTAGCCATGGCAGGTCTTGCTCTGGCTGTGGTTAATGCATTATATAACAGTCCATGGGGTACATTTACAGTTGGTATTACAATACCAATTGCAATTTTTATAGGTATTTATATAAGATATTTAAGGCCTAATAAAATTGGAGAAGCAACAGTTTTAGGAGTTGCACTTGTGATATTAGGAGTAGTATTAGGACCATTTATTCAGAATTCTTCGTTTGCACATTATTTAACTTTCAATAGAGAACAGTTAACAATACTTTTAGCATCATATGGATTTTTAGCAGCAATACTTCCGGTATGGTTGTTGCTTGCACCAAGGGATTATCTGAGTACTTATATGAAAATAGGAACAATTTTAATTATTGCATTAGGTGTAATTATTGTACATCCTATGATACAAATGCCTGCTGTGACAGATTTTGTTCATGGACATGGTCCAATTATTCATGGAAAAGTATGGCCATTCATGTTTATAACAATAGCATGTGGTGCAATATCAGGTTTTCATTCATTGATTGGAAGCGGGACGACACCAAAAATGATTACAAATGAAAAAGATATATTTCCGATAGGTTTTGGGGGAATGCTCATAGAATCATTTGTATCACTGATGGCATTAATAGCGGCTACACATCTTTATCCTTCAGATTATTATGCAATTAATACTACACCTGAAGTATTTAGTAAGCTGGATCATTCAATCAGAACAGTGAAAGAATTACCGGCACTATCACAAATGGTAGGAGAAAATGTTGCAGGCCGTCCCGGTGGAGCAGTATCGCTGGCTGTTGGGATGACAAGTATATTTTCAAAAATACCATTTTTTAAATTTCTGGCAAGTTACTGGTATCATTTTGCAATAATGTTTGAAGCATTGTTTATACTTACCACAATAGATGCCGGGACAAGAGTAGGCAGATATATATTGCAGGAAATGGGAGGCCATTTTTACAAACCGTTGAAAAATATACATTGGTGGCCTGGAGTCATTCTGACGGGAGGATTTATTTCATTTGCATGGGGTTTTCTTGTATATGGAGGAAGTGTAAGTACAATCTGGCCATTATTCGGAACAGCAAATCAATTGCTTGCAACTATGGCATTAGCAATAGGCACGAGTTTTCTTATTCGTCATGGGAAAGCAAAATATATATGGGTAACTCTGATACCATTGATTTTTCTTGCTGTTACTACAATTACAGCAGGTATAGAAAACATTACGGATGATTATTATCCAAAAGGCATGTATTTGTTGACGGGTATATCATGTTTCATAATTATGATGGTATTGGCAATGCTTATTGATAGTGCAATAAGATGGAAAATAATGTTGTCTGAAAAAAGTTAGAAGAAAATTTTTCTCCAAATAAGGTAGTTCATATATCTCCAGAAGAAGTCCTGAGTCTTGGAAAGTTTATTATTACTAAAGACATTGTCCCATTCTTTTAATACTTTATGTTTATTGATAAAATGGTCTTTATCCTCAGTTTCACAGATAATCAGTTTCATAGATTGATTGATTTCCTGTAACCATCTTTGCTGAGGAGTGGAGAATCCAAGTTTGTCTTTACGATAGGTGATTGTAGAGGGAAGATATTTGGACATAGATTCACGAAGGAGGTATTTACTCCATCCTTTTTGTATTTTATATGTTCCGGGAATGTTAAATACATATTCAATTAAATTTATATCATCAGCAAAAGGAGTACGTGATTCAATAGAGTATTGCATAGAACATCTGTCTTCCCAGCGTAAAAGGTTTTTAAGGTAATTACCAGTGAAATAATGATTAAGAGATTCATTTAATCCCTGTAGTTTATAGTCACCGGAAAAGTTAGCATCTTCCGAGTTTGTTACCCAAAAATCAGGATTGGAATATTGCAGATAATTTTTGGTATTACGAATAAGAGAATGATAAATTGCATTCGGAATAAAAATATCAACAGCAGATTTTATAAAACCTTTGATGATTAAATTAAAGTTTGTTGGAGAGTTTCCAATGTTTTTCATTTCGGACGATAAAAGTCCAAACTTAAGTTTGCGTATTAAATCGAAATATTGAGAAATGTAGAAAGGTACATAGCCGCAAAATAATTCGTCGCCTCCCTGACCGTCAAGCAAAATTTTAATACCTGTTTCTGATGCAAATTTCATTACTTTATTCTGCGCAAAAGTACTGGTACCAAGTAGAGGTATATCCTGATGATAAATTATAGAAGGTAATAAATCCAGAAGATCACAATGAGAACATTGAACTTTGTGCCATATAAGAGAAAAATCATTTACTACTTTTTCTGCCCATTCTCTTTCATCAAATTCGTGAGATTCATTTATTGCAGTAAATACATTTAAACCGGAAGAAAACTTGGGAAGAGCTTTTTCTTTGTTAATATTATAGGCGGCAGATACGATTGTTGAGCTATCTAAGCCACCGCTTAGGCAAAAACCTACAGGAACATCTGATCTTAGTCTTAATGAAATTGAATTTAATATCAGATTCTGTATGTTACTGACATAATCTTTTGTTTTTGACTCATCAAAAATATCAGAGTAATTTACTTTAAGTGTATAGTATCTTTTAACTTCGAAGTTATTAGAATTAAGATCAAGAGTAAAAAAATGAGAAGGCTGAAGTTCATAAATATTTTCAAAAAAGCCCTGATCAAATTGTTCAACCTGACTCATGAAAAGATGTTTGAAAACAGCTTTTTGATTTACGCCGGTATTCAAACATGCAATTTTCAGTAATGCTTTATGTTCTGATGCAAAGGCAAGAATTTTGTCATCTTTATAATAATAAAAAGGTTTTACTCCAAATCTGTCTCTTGAGCCAAAAATCAAATTTTTTTGTTTATCATAAATAACAAAAGCCCACATGCCATTCAGCTTATTCAAACAATCTTTGCCCCATTCTTTATAGGCATTTATCAGAACTTCTGTATCGCCTGAAGTTTTAAATCTATAACCAAGTGCAGATAGTTCATTACGTAATTCTATATAATTATATATTTCTCCGTTATATGTTATCCATATATTTTCATCATTGCAGCACATTGGTAAATGTGCTATTGGAGAAAGGTCAATAATAGAAAGTCGCCTGTGTCCGAGAGCAACTCTGGAATCAGGATTAATTTCATCAATATTTTTATCCGGGCTATATTTAAATTCTCTGTTGCGTGCTTCAGCTATTGTATCTTTTCCAAAAGCAACGATTGCAGGATTATTATCAGGGAAAACAAAACCTTCATCATCAGGACCGCGATGCTTTATACAGTCTGTCATTTTTTTGACAGTAAAAGCAAGGTCCAGATCAATATTATTTAGTTTAATTATTCCTGTTATTCCGCACAAGGGAGTTATGAGTTATAAAGTTAAAAGTTGAAAGTTCTTGTTCAATCATTTCGTGAAGACATACTGGATGATGTTAGAGCCCATTTGCAATGCTTTTTGTCTTGTAGGTTCAGAATCATGATGAACATCATGGTCTTCCCAACCATCACCGAGGTCACATTCATATGAATAGAAAACAATTAATCTTCCTTTATAAAAAAGGCCGAAACCCTGAGGAGGTTTTCCGTCATGTTCATGGATTTTAGGTAGTCCGTTATTAAAAGTAAATTTTTGATGATATATAGGATGGCTAAAAGGAATTTCTACAAGATCCAGTTCAGGGAATAGCTTTTTTAGTTGGGGTCTGATGAATTTATCCATACCGTAATTATCATCAATATGAAGGAATCCGCCACCCATAAGATAATTTCTAAGGTTTGAGATATCGTCAGATGAAAATACGACATTCCCATGTCCGGTCATATGAACGAAAGGGAAATTGAAAATCTCTGCACTACCTGCATCAACGGTTGGAATATCTGTATTTATGTTTGTGCCAAGGGTTTGATTACAAAATTTTGCAAGATTTGGCAGAGATGTGGGATTGGCATACCAGTCGCCACCCCCATTATATTTTAATAATGCTATCTGTACAGTCTGTGGCGGACTAAAAGAAGTAAGAGAAAAAAATAATATTGTTAAAACACTTATTAATTTAAAACTTCTCATTTTATCTTTTCTTAACATTGATTCTTGCATCAACAGCAATGATGTTATCTTTAGAACCTAATAAAGGATTAAGATCCATTTCTTCAATTTCCGGAGCTACTGTAACTAACGCAGAAAGTCTGACAATAATATCTGCAAAAATAGCTTCATTAACACCTTCATTGCCTCTGACACCACTTATAATTTTATAACCTTTTAAATTTTTAATCATTCTTACGGCTTCATTTCCGGATAGAGGTGCTAATCCTGTAGAAACATCTTTAAGTACTTCAATAAATATTCCGCCAAGGCCGCAAAGAATCAAATGGCCGAACCCTTTTTCATATTTTACTCCTGCAAAAAGTTCCGTACCCTGATGCATTTTTTGTATAAGAACGCCAGTAGCTTCATTAATATTAATCAGACGGTTAAATTCTTTTTCAACCTGAGCTATATTGTTTACATTGAGAGATACGCCACCAACATCGGATTTATGTAGTGGGCCAACTACTTTCATTACAACGGGGAACCCGGTAGAAGAGGCAAATTCAGTAGCATCATTAATGCAATAAACTTCTTTTTCTTTGGCACGTGGAATGCCGGTAGCATCGAGCAGGCACTGTATTTCTGAAGGAGAGATATAACCTTCCGAGGCATTATCAATAATTTTTCTTATTGAAATTTTATCGATTTCAGGAAGAATTACATTTTCAGCTTCAGGTTTAGGTGTATTGTACACTTTGCAGATAGCATTACCCATAAGAACTTCATCAGGAAAGAAAGTTTCGCCAAGAGAAAGGAAATAATCAACTTCTTTTCTTGCCGTAATACCTGAAGGGAAAACCGGGAAAATGGGTTTCCGGCTGGTTTTCATTCTTTCTGAAATAACTTTGTAAGCATCAAAAATTGGGAATAATCCGGGAGTACCAAAGATTACAGCCATTCCATCAATATTATCAAATTTATTATCAGTATAATCAAAAATTGTATCGAGTTGTTCGGCGGTACCGGTAGCAAGGAAATCTATAGGATTACCTACAGATGAACCGTCAAATAATTTTCCAAGTAATTCATCACTGTCTTTACCTTCAATATGAGGGATATTGAGTCCGCCTTTAGAAAGAGCATCTGTCAGCATAACTGCAGGACCACCGGCATGAGTTATAATTGCAATATTTTTACCTTTTAGTTCTTTCTGTTTAAATACATTTGCAACACTAATTAAATCTTCTCTTCCGTAGCATCTCACAATACCAGCTTTATTAAAGAGAGCTTCAACAGCAACATCAGGACTGGCCAAAGCACCTGTATGAGAAGAAGCAGCTCTGCTACCGGCTTCAGAAGTGCCTGATTTAATTGCAGCAATCTTGCAACCTTTGCGGATAAGAGAAGAAGCATGTTTAAGAAGCAAAGCAGGTTTGTCAATCTTTTCCATATATAGGATTTTTATCCTGGAGCTTTTTTCGGGGTCAAAGGTTTCATCCATATATTTCAATATTTCTTCGACACCAAGTTGTGCGCTATTACCTACAGAATAAACGCTTGAAAAAGTTAATCCATATGGAATAGCGGATTCAAGAATAAATACAGCTGTAGCGCCGGAACCGGATATAAAATCGCAACCTTGTGGATCCAGGACAGGTGTAGGTTTAGAGAATACGCCGTTGTAGTTAGTGTTCAATACTCCTATGCAATTTGGTCCAATTAACGAGCCATCTACTCCATCAATCAAATCGACAACTCTTTTTTCAAGAATTTTTCCTTCTTCACCCATTTCGCTAAATCCGGCTGAAAGAATAATAAAACCTCTGGTATTTTTGTTTTTTGTCAGGATCTCAATTGTTTCGGGGATATATTTTGCTGCAATTGCTATGATTGCAAGATCAACCTCCGGAAGAGAATGAATATTCTGAAAACTTTTTATTCCCTGTACCAAAGTTTCTTTAGGATTCGACACATAAAGATCTCCATTAAAATTACCATCAATAAGGTTTTTAAGAACCTTACCGCCCGGTTTGGTAATATCATTAGAACCACCAATTATTACAATACTTTTAGGATTTATTAATGCATTATTTATCATAATTCCAGTAAAATGAAAAATTAAATTTTTTTGCTAAATTACAATATAAATATCACTGTTGTCCGGTAAAAGTTTTAAAGGAGCCTGAATTATTCAAGCTCCTTATCTTTGTAGAATTTAATAACGACAAAAAATTTCTACAATGGGCAAAAGTAATCATTTTTTCGGTCAATCCGTTTTCGGACAGTTAATA
>JAUZOY010000109.1 GCA_030706235.1 Bacteroidota bacterium
AAATTGATGTTGCTGCATTTATGGTCTGGTTTTTGGAAAACTACCCAAACAGTAAAGAAGTAATGAAAGAAAATCCTGATTATCAATATAAATTCAGATAATCGACGCATATTAGATAATATCTAAAGTCCCATACCTTTCAAAGCTCTCAATCCATTGATTGCCTCAATATAATCTGGTTTTACTTTTACACACTTTGTCCATGCTTCATAAGCTTTCTTGTAGTTTTTATTTGTATAACTTGCACCACCTAAATCATACCAATAACGTGCATTTGCAGGATTAGTTTCAGCAGCCTTTTCAAAATAATAAATTGCCTTATCAAGATGCTTTTTATTCACTTCTTTTACCGCTTTGTTATTGTATTCACTGGCAAGATATGTATTCATCTCATTTAATCTTGGATGTGCTGAATTAGCTTCTTTAAGTTTTCCTATTTCTTTTTCAGCGTCTTCCAGCTTACCAAGCCTTATAAGAGCTATTGCAGAGTTTATATAGGCATCATAATATCCTTTGTATATTGTTGAAGCTTTTCTGCAAAATTCGACTGATTTTGTAAGCAATTCATTTTTATCCGGCAAATTTTTTACAGCATCAGTATAATTTATTATCGCTACTCCTGCATAATTATTAGCAATAGCACTATTAGAAGATACTTTTACATCCTTTAAATATAGGCCATATTCTGTTTTCCAGTCATTATTTCTGATATATGTTCTATAACTACCTGCCACGATGATTCCAATAAGAATAACACTTAATAGTGTAGTTTTTAAAATTTGAGGTCCTTTAATATTCACAAATATAAAATAAATTATGTATCCTGCAAAGATTGCGAATCCAAGAGATGGTTGAAACAGAAACCTTTCTCCCATCAAAGCACCTATATCAATAAGTAAATTTGAAACCACAAATATTGAGATCATAAAAAACAAAATACTGAATGCAATTACATTTTTGCTTTTAATCTTCCAAATCGCAAAACCAAACATTCCTGCATATAAAAAAAATGAAAATAAAGCCACCGGATCAGATATACCAACAAGAGGAATCTGGTTAAATGTATAATCATAAGATTGAGGAAATGGGAAAAATAATAATCTGATATATTTCAGTAAGCATACCATAATTGTAAAAAATCTTGTTTCTCCGGTTGCATAAAGGAATGGATTGTTTAGTAATTCTTTACTAACCTGATTATTCAATCCGACAATACTAAATCTTATCATCAGATAGAATACAAAAACTGCAGCAAAAGGTATAACTAATTTAATATTTCTTTTTAAATCAATATCGGTAAAAAAATGTATCATCAAAGGGATGATAAAAATAAATGTAAGCCCATATTCTTTAGAAAATAAAGCTATAAAATACAAGAAAAGACTTCCGGTATATATCAGTATATTCCCTTTTTGAGATGAAATATATTTAAATAATAAAGTTACGCTTGATATTAAAAACAATAATGAAAATATCTCATCCCTGCTTTTAATGTTTGCAACAACTTCGGTATGAATCGGATGAACTATAAATATTAATGCAGCAATAAAAGCAATATCAGGTTTGTTTCTGAATAAATATTTTCTTAGAAAATTGAAAACAATAAAACAAGTAATAACCCATACAATAATATTTACCAAATGGCTCAAATGAGGGCTATTGCCCCAGAGCTCATGCTCAATAGCAAAAATCAATAATGGGAAAGGACGATACCTCCCACCCTGCAAATCATTTGCAGAACCAACAAAACCAAACATACTATCGGTACTGAATATTTTTCCAATACCGCCAAAACCCTGCTGCACAAACTTATTATTTGTTATTGATATAACATCATCAAGTACATATCCTCCCCAGTAACTGTTAATATAAATTACAAAAGAAAGCACAATCAGAAAAATGGCCTCAATCTTATAATCCATAAATGGGAAAAATACAGATCTAGGTAGTATTGGTTTTATAGGTTTTACAGGAACCTTTGTTTGAATAGTCTTTTTGTTAATGTTTTTTTTCTTTTGACTCATTTAGCTGTTTAATAAAAACTTTATTATCAAGGCACAAACTTACAAATTTTTTGTCAAATAAATTATGCCACTAATTTAATTTCATTTTTTACAATATAAGGACTCTTTCCTTTTGAAAATCAAACAATGCTATTATTCCGATATCCCTTTCTATCAAATCAAAAAAATAATGTTTAACTACTTTGTAGCAGAAGAATTTATATTATAGTCATAACATATATAAATGAAAAAAATTAAGCAAATACATGTTTAATTATCTTTTTAATATATTATAAAAAATTATTAATAATTTTGCTTATTTTTTACCTTTGAGGAGAATTTGATAATTATATATTAAAAACAAATCAAAAAAAAAATTCTAATACATTAATTTTAATATTTTCCATTGTTAGAACTATATTAACATCATTAACTATTTAATTTATTTTCAATATCAAAATGAGTTATATCAAAAAATTTTCCCTTAAACTATTATATATTTTCGCTTTTATTTATTACCTGATATTTAATACAATTTATTCATGTGGACAGGTTCCGGAAAGTTTTAAATACCAAGCAGTCGTACGAGATTCTTCAGGGAAAATCATTGACAATAAAAATATAAGTTTACGAATTTCAATACATGATAATTCAATGACAGATAATGTAGTATACCAGGAAATACATTTAATAAAAACGAATCAATTGGGGTTGGTAAATCTACAAATAGGTTCAGGTAATCCACTTTCAGGTACGTTTTCAGCAATTGACTGGGCAAACGGAAGTAAATTTTTAGAAATTGAACTTGATATAAATTGCAATTCTGATTTTAAATATATGACAACATCTCAGCTTCTTAGTGTTCCATATGCATTATATGCCAAAACAGCAGGAAATCGTGGAGAAACAGGTCCAATCGGACCTACAGGAGCTCGTGGAGATAAAGGGGAGACCGGAGTAACCGGAGTGACTGGTCCAACTGGTGCTACTGGGGTAAAAGGTGAAATAGGAACTACAGGGCCAATCGGACCTACAGGAGCTCGTGGAGATAAAGGAGATACCGGAGAAACAGGACTGACTGGTCCAACTGGAGCTACTGGAGTAAATGGCACAAAAGGTGATATTGGTGCCACAGGACCAATCGGACCTTCAGGAGCTCGTGGAGATAAAGGGGATACCGGAGAAACAGGAGTGACTGGTCCAACAGGAGCTACTGGAGTTACTGGGGTAAATGGCACAAAAGGTGATATTGGTACCACAGGACCAATCGGACCTACAGGGCAACATGGAGATAAAGGAGATACCGGAGAAACAGGAGTAACTGGTCCAACTGGCGCTACTGGAGCAAATGGTTTAAAAGGTGACATGGGTTCCACAGGAGCTACAGGAGCTCGTGGAGATAAAGGGGATGTTGGAGCAACCGGAGCAACAGGCCCCACAGGAATGACAGGTATTAAAGGAGATATTGGGCCAACTGGTCCGACAGGAGCAGTAAGTTATGGAGGGCCCAAAGGAGACACAGGGCCTACAGGATCTACAGGACCAACAGGTTTATCAGGAGCAATAACTAAATTTGTTACAAAAGAGGAAATGAATGCTATACCTAATCCTACCCAGGGGATGCAGGTATATAATACTACAATAGATGGGATATGCATTTATTATAAAGGCTGGAAGTGCAACAGATATTATGATTTGGGTAATGTCACAACTGATTCAACAACATTTTCTGATATTGGGACATATATATATTGTACTTCTCAGAGTGGAAACAATTCCACAATTGATGAAAGGGGAATTTGTTTAAGTTCTGATCATCACAATCCGACAATAACAGATATAAAATTTTCCAAAGGATATGGAAGTGGCAAGTACTCAATTTTTGTTCCCGGATTAAGTGAAGATAAGACATATTTTGTACGTTCATACATAGTAACTAATATGGGAACTCTATATGGAAATGAACTTAGTTTTAAATTAACTGTTAATAACAATACATTTAAAGATCCGAGAGATGGAAATATATATAAAACTATAACAATTGGGAATCAAACATGGATGATTCAAAATCTTAATTATAATATATCAGGTTCATGGTGTTATAATAATTCAAATGCTAACTGTAGTATCTATGGAAGACTTTATGATTGGAATACTTTAATTCAAGGGGGAACTACATCTAACAATATTCCAAGCGGAGTTCAGGGCATCTGTCCTAACGGATGGCACATACCTTCAAATTCTGAATGGAATATTTTATTTAGTAATCTGGGAGGTATATCAGTAGCAGGTGGAAAAATGAAAATTGAAGGTACAATATTTTGGGCTACTCCCAATAAAAGTGCTGATAATAGTTCGGAATTTACATTATTGCCCTCAGGATACAGAATGGCAGATACAAGATGTGGCAATCTTGGATATATCTCCTATTTATGGAGTGCAACAGGATCACTTTTTGAAGTATATTTTGATAATGCAGCAATATTTAGCGCAACTCCAAAAGAAGGAGAAGGTTATGCAGTCAGATGTCTTAAAGATTAAAGTTAGATTCAACCATATAACTGCTATAATGTTTGGAGAGAATTATCTCTCTCTCCAAAAGGATAATTCATGGAATAATGACATATTAGTACTGTAAAATTTTACAGATTTTTATTGTATTCTTCATCAAGTTTTTTCTGAAAGTCGCTGATAGATTTATTTATCTGATTAAGATTCATTTTAAGATTATCATTGTTTTCGATGTCAACAGTTAAGAGTATACTTTTTGTTTCAGTTAATTGTGTTTTACACTTATTGAGCATCGCAATAAATTCCTTTGAAGTTTTCTTTGGCTTTCCCTGTTTATATTTAAATGTTATGTATTCATTAAACAAATTTATACAGTTCCTGTATTGAGATGAAGCCGAATTAAATAATATGGCCATTTTATTTTGATAAAATACAATCTGATTTTGTTTTATCACTGCAATATTTTTATTCAGATAATTCAGATAATCTGAAGTCATTTGATTTATAACTCCATTTTTTTCAACTCTTTGAGCTGTATAAAAATATTTATCCAATTCTGATTGAGTTTCATATTTTGAAATAGAATCATTATAATTAAATTGCTTATTTTCAATAGATATCGTTTTACCATCATAAAATTCTTTATTAGTAACAGGATAATCCATGAGCTGCCACATAGGATCAAATGGCATATGTGTTTTTATGAAATTTTCCGGTTTAATTCTATAATGATCATCATTATATCTTTTTATGTATTCATTGTTCATTACATAACCGGCACCCCAGGTAGGGTCAATAAATGTCCATTCATTGTTTTTCAATTTAACAGCTATCCAGGCATGTCCTAAATTTACAATAACTCCATTCTGTTTTGTATACCCTTGTATTACAAACGATTTTATTCCTGCTGTCTTACAAAGGTCATTAAACAATTCTGAATAACCCTGACAAACTGCTTTTCTGGTTTTAAGTGTATGTTCTATCAATAAAGCCGGACTACTAAAAACATCAGGATGATACATTTTTTCTACATCATAATTCACATTAAAAGCAAGCCATGAATAAAATGCCCTTATGCACTCATCTTCAGTTTTAAGATTTTTCTTTATATAATTTCCTAAATCAGCTGATGTTTTTGTTTTTGATTCAGGAATAGATTTTACAAATTCCTCAATGTTAATATTCGACTGAGCATTAGCATTTTGAAAAACTATCAAAATGACAGCAACAACTAAAATTATTTTTCTAAACATATTTTCTTTTTGTCCATTTGGTAATAGCAGAAGCGCATACATTACCATTAGTTATATCTTTAATATTATGTTTAAAAGCAGTATTAGAATCATCGGGTTCAGCTAATGAAAGTATTTCATCTTTATAATACGCTTCTTTAACAAAACGTCCACCTAAAAAATTTAAGAAATAATTTTCTGAAAAATCAGGTGGAATTGTTTCAAGTCCCCATTGTAAATATTTTATATTATTTACATGCTTATTGGAATCGACATCAAAATGCTGCACACCGAATTTTTTAGAGAATTTTGCAGATTCAATCTGATGAATTATACGAGGGAAATCATATGGCAGGCTTTCTTCCGAAAAAAAAGACCATTTCTGTTTTATATCTTCAAAAATATTAGCAGGCCTTCTTCTACTGATATCATAAAACAACCATTGTCCTTTAGCCCTGCCAATTATATTTCCTTCTACATCAAAAATAATATTCTCACGAAATCCCTGTGAGTTTTTGTATTTTGATAACCATGTTCTGATTCTGATTTTTTCTTTGTAAACAGGGTAACGATTCATTTCTATAAAACCCGAAATTAATACCCATCCAATATTTTGTTTAAGCAGATCAAATAAACTATGATTTATTAAATCACAGTGATCTGCAGCAGTTTCTTCAAGTAAAGTTAAAATCGTCACAGGTGAAGCTTCACCTAAGTGATTCATTTCAAAATACCTGAGTTCAATTTCCTTTTCAAACATTCAAAATAATTTTTCATTAAACTTCTTCTTGTTCAACTTTTACAGCCGTTCCATAGCATAGTACTTCGGTTACACCGGCCATTATTTCTGTTGACTCATACCTTACCCCAATAATTCCATTTGCACCTACCTTTTCAGCATGTTGTATCATTAAATTAAAAGCATCATTTCTGGTTTTTTCGCACAATTCAGAAAGTATTGTGATATTACCTCCTAATAATGTTTGTAATCCGGCACCGATGTTCCCGAATATTGATCTTGATCTTACGATTATTCCTCTGACAACTCCCAGGTTATTTTTAATTTTATATCCGGGTATTTCAAATGTTGTAGATGTCATTTTTATATCCATAACTTTCTGTTTTAATTATAATTCTTTGCTTTTACTTAAGGTATTCAATAAAATAAACGGCTGTAGACCTTCTGATCTATCTGTTAATTACAAAGAAAGTCTCAAAGAAAATAAAAATCCTTGAGACTTTTATATTATCTGATAAGAGTAACGGTACCGGATTTTTGATAAACGACTTTGTTTACCCCTTCTGCTTTTATTTTATATAAATAAACATCCTGCTTTACAACATTACCCTGATATGTTCCATCCCAGCCTCCTTTGATATCATGCCATTCATATAATTGGACACCCCAGCGATCGAAAATATAGCCATCAAATTTATTTATTCCTACTCCTTTTATCTGGAATAAATCATTGTCCAAATCACCATTAGGTGTGAATGCATTAGGTATATACAGTATAGAACTATTATCAACCCTTATAAATGTATATTCAGCAATTGTATCACATCCAAGTGCATTCATTGCTGTAAGGAAAACTTTAAAACTTCCTGCAGTAGTATATGTATGAACAGGATTTTTGACAGTAGCTGTTGTTTCATCTCCAAAATCCCAGAGATATTTGGAAGCATTCCAACTGCTATTAATAAAGGTAACATCCAGAGGAATATCTCCTTTATCTATGCTTGGTGCAAATATCGCAATTGGTTTAGGCAATACTTTAGCGGTTTTGGTAGCAGTATCACTTTTACAATTTTCAATAATAACACTTGCAGAATAATTACCACTATTAATAACTTTGGAGTTCTTTATTATTAAAGGATTTGAACTATCCGGTTTTGATAGCGCAGGTCCTGTCCATATATATTTTGCATTTGCAACAGGATCGATACTTAATCTCAGAGTTTGACCTTCACATACTGTATCTGTATGAACTACAGGTTTTAGAGGTAATGCAGTCATTTTTACATGTAATGTTTCGGGTAAACTTGAACAATTAAATGCTTTTGCAATTACGACATAGTCCCCCGAACTATTAACAGTATCTATTTCAGCTGTTTTAGGTGGCGAACTAAATCCATTGGGACCTGTCCATGAATAAGTAGCTCCCGGAATATTTGAAGATGCCGGAAGAACAACTTTCTTAGCGTTTTCACAAACTACCAGAGTATCTGTTATAATAGCTTTAACAGTTCTTACATTAACTATAACACCGGCACTACTTCTGCAATTGTTTCCATCAATTACACTAACTGTATATTTTGTAGTATCTTTAGGACATACAGTTATTCCGGGGCCTGTCGTGCCGTTACTCCAGATTTGTATTATCTGATCAATAGTATCATTTGATGAAACAATTGATTTTAATGTAGCACAATCTCCATTACAGATTAATGTATCACTGCCAGCACTTACATTTACCCAATTTACAGTTATCACAGCACTTGCAGTAGAACTACAGCCTATATTATCTGAAACTGTTACAATATAAGTAGATGTTTGAACAGGAGAAACAGTTATTGTTTGCGTAGAATCACTATTACTCCACAAATATTTAAAACCGCCAGATGCAGTTAAAGAGCCCTGACTGTTTTTGCAAATCGTTTTATTTCCACCGGCACTTGCAATAGGTAAACTGTTTACCTGTATTTGTATATCTCCGCTTTCAACACATCCGTTCTGATTTTTTCCGGTAACAGAATACGTACTAGTAATTTTGGGTTTAACATTAATAATTCTTGTTGTTTCCTTTGTATTCCATAAGAATGTTTTAATACCTGTAGCAATAATATCCGTACTGTCACCCATACAAATTACAGCATTTGAAGGAGTCAACTTCAAATAATCAGGACTTATACTGATTTCAACACTATCAACATGAGTACATGTTTTCAGAGTTGCAGTAACATAATATTTTGTTGTCTTTAATGGACATACAGTTATTGAATCTGTAGTTTCTCCGGTAGACCACATCTTACTGTCACAAAGTCCGCAATTTGCTTTTAAAGTTACACATGTGTTTTTACAAATTGTCTGATCAGGTCCGGCATCTACAAAACACTGTGAAACATATACAATAACTGTATCAATTGCAGTTGCTCCTGTTTTATCTGTTATTATAACTATATATGTTGTAGTAACAGTAGGTTTAACTTTCGGATTTTGTTGAGTACTGCCTGAGCTCCATGAATAAGCAGTAATATTTCCACATGGAGCAGTCACAGTTAAAGTTGTGTCACTTCCTTGTGTAATTGTAATATCAGGACCTGCATTTGCAGTCAAAACACAAACCGGGATATCCGCAGTAACATCACATGTACCATCGTTTACAGTAACAATATAAGTTGAACTTACATTAGGTTTCACTGTTATTTGCTGAGTAGTCTTAACCGGTGTTGTATTCCATTTATAAGTTAAAGGACCAGCTACACCGCTGACATTAGCCTTAATTATAGTCGCTGCTCCGACAGAAATCACAGTATCAGAAGCTGTTAAATTAACAGTAAGATTACATTTTTTAACTATTACTACAACATCTGCAGTTGCAGTTGCTCCACCCGGTCCGGTTACGGTAACTATGTATGTAGTAGTAGTAGTAGGATTTACTTTTATGTTTGGAGTATTTCCTCCACCTGGCCATGTAT
The DNA here is from genome assembly GCA_030706235.1 of Bacteroidota bacterium. Taxonomy (GTDB): domain Bacteria; phylum Bacteroidota; class Bacteroidia; order Bacteroidales; family GWE2-29-8; genus JAUZOY01. The sequence goes on from JAUZOY010000109.1 coordinate 9,446, forward strand.
ATGTGTAATTTCCTCCGCATAATGGTTCTGTCCATAATTTTGCCGTATCACCGGCCATAATAGTAGTATCGTTACTGATTTTTAATGTTAATGCACATACACCAACATTATCTTTTGCAAAACACCCCAGACTATCAATAACAGTTACACTATATGTTGTTGAAGAGGTTGGAGTTATTGTTATTGCCGGAGTATTATAATTTCCGGGAGCCCATGAATAAGCAGTAATATTTCCACATGGAGCAGTCACAGTCAATGTTGTGTCACTTCCTTGTGTAATTGTAATATCAGGACCTGCATTTGCAGTCAAAACACAAACAGGTATATCAGCAATAACATCACAAGTACCATCATTTACAGTAATAATATAAGTTGAACTTACATTAGGTTTCTCAGTTATTTGCTGTGTAGTCTTAACCGGTGTTGTATTCCATTTATAAGTTAAAGGACCAGCTACACCGCTGACATTAGCCTTAATTATAGTCG
>JAUZOY010000011.1 GCA_030706235.1 Bacteroidota bacterium
AGATTAAGTGGACCAATTACCTGTGCCATAGTTTTTAGTTTGTTAAGTTTAAAGAATATGCAAATATATAAAAAAAAGCAGGCAGAGTCAAGTTTTATTAAAATTATTTTAATGAATAATTCATTTTGATATTATGTCAGTAATAAAATGTAAACGTAGTAAAGTCGGAATAATAGCAGTTAAACATACATTAATGTGTGAATTATAGTTTCTGTAAATTAATGGAAAGTTAGGGTATTAATTAGACTTTAATAGATACCAGATCAATAGATATGATTTTTGAAAAATTAATATAAGTAAATCAGGGGATTCTAAAACTGATAAATTGTAAACCTATAGATATTGATGCAATAATAAATTTACGAAAGTTTAGTTATGTATTTATTTTCAGATAGTAAAATAATTTTCCAGTTCCTTAAGAACATTACCATTATTATATAAATCTCGAATAAGCTCACCTTTTTCAATCAGTATAATACGATTGCATATTTCTGAAATATGATTAAGATCATGACTTGATATTACCATTGTCGCATTATTCTTTTTGTTATATTCAGAAAAATGACGTTTTAGCAATATTTGAGACGTCGGATCAAGACTGACAAAGGGTTCATCAAGAATTAATACTTTGGAATCTGTCAGCAACGTAGAAATTATACCTATCTTTTGTTTATTTCCTTTGGAAAAATCACGTATATACTTTTTACCTTGGGCAAGTACTTCATTATTCATTAAGTTTTTAAATTTTGATAATCTCAAATCTATATCTTTTTTCGGGAATCCGTAACTTTCACCAACAAAACAGAAGAACTCTTCAGGTGTTAGAAAATCTATCAGAAATCCTTCATCCAGGTAGGAAGCTGTATAGTCTTTCCAGTTTTCAGATTTTGATACAACATAATCATTAGATTGAACTACACCCTTATCTGCTTTAATCAAATCGAGCATAAGTCGGAGAAGAGTTGTTTTTCCGGCTCCGTTATTGCCAACCAGACCAACAATTTCTCCTTCATTAAAAACAAGATCTTTAATATTAAGAACTATTTTCCCATTATATACTTTTTCCAGATTAGATATAGTTATCATAGATTACATCCTTTAATATTTAAGTTTTCGGTATCCTTCAAGGTTTTTATATTTACGATTCTGAAATCGTGGTACTATTATTCTTCTTATCCACCAGTCATGTGATAAAATTAGAATTATTCCTGGTATAGCTAATGCTAATTTTGCTATAAATTGATTGAATATAAAATAGAAAATCAGGTAAGTGCAAACAGGAACGGCGAGCAATAAAAATGTTGTAAACAAATAACTCCATTTAAAACCCTGCGCTTTATTCTTTTTTGTTATATTAAGTTCTAATCTGAAATCATTTTTAATTCCAAGACACATAATTATAAAATTATTAACTCCGATAATATTTAAAAGAGCTGAGAGATATAAATAGAAGTCAATTTTGTGTTTAATTATGAACAATATTAAAATAACTGTAAAAATAGTTGTTGATATTATTGATAAAAGATAAAATTTTGCTTTCAAGTAATTAATAAAATCGGTCTTTCTGGCAGCAATGCCATCAAAATAAGTGCTTTCCCAGCTAAATAAATTAAGGCTATATGAGTTCAATATCATATTAGTTATAGTCATTAAAGTTACCATAAGAACAAAAGGTCTGTCATTATTATCTATAAAAGATTGATATGTAAGATAGCCCATGATAAAAAATGAACTAAACATAACCTGTTGTGGTCGCTTATTTCGCAGAATTAATATAAGTTCAAGGGATAGGTATCTACCTGCTTCTCCTAAATTTTTAAATGAATTAGTTCCGAAAAATTTGAATTTTGAATTTACTTTATAATTGGATTTAGTACTATCAATATAGAAGTTACGTGATATAATATGTCCTACTATACGGATTGACAGTACTATACATAGAAATAATGAGCAATCTAAGAGTATAGGATTTCCTGTTAAAATAAACTTTCCGAAAGTTACAGAGAGGTTATTCAATGGAATACCCCATTTGCAAATTATAATTATCGAAATTAATATACAAAATCTTAATATGATACCCGTTCTTTGGGTTTTTAATGAATAACCTATTACCGCAGCAATAAAATTATTGAATATCATAAATAAAAATATTGAAGATATATATATCAATGTCCTGTTCATTCCGTAATCAGGTAATATCATCTTAAATGAAAATGGAATCAGGATGAAAAGTGGAAGTAAATTAAAAATATTTAAAACACTTCTTGTTAATAAATTAGTTATCAGTTTTTTCTTTCTGACTGGAAGTCTCAAATATGGCTGAAAATCAATTGTTGGTAATGGTTGAGATAAACTTCTTAAATACAAATCAATAATAAAATACCAAAGTAAATAGGAATTAAATTTTTCTATAGGATCTATTCCTGATTTTGCAATAATTTTGTCAAAATACAATCCGGTTATCAAAAATGTAAAAAAGAGTTGTAAGATTAAAATTGCAAATATTATCTTCCCTGCCAGATTTCTCTTCCATTGCTCATTACGGATAAATGAAAACCAAAGATGAGAATACAAACTCATAATATATTGAATTTAAATGCTGTGAGGTTGCTAAAACGATAGTATTTTCTTTCTATTTTCTGTATCCGACTGAATGTATGAGAAGAATCATCTGGTCTTCTTTAAGTTTCATTTTCAATGGCAGTTTTTGTTTGTCAAACATTGCTCTTACTCCTGTAGCCAGATTTTCGGAAGCGCAAAACAGGTAGATGTTTTGAGAAATATAACCTGCATCGGCGTATGTGTATGCAATCAGATCTTCATTGTTGTTGCTTTTAATTCTGGATTTATTACTTACAAGAATAATTATTACAGGAGCATCTGCAAGATTAGGCTGAACAGCTGTTTCTTTTCTGATATCTTCACCTAAAGTTTTAATAAGGATGTTCTTTTTTGCATCCCATAAGTACAAACCATTCTTCATGGCTACATAAATATCAATTTCCTGGTTGTTGCGAGCTGATGGCGCAGTTCGTTTATCGGGACGGTTATAACCCCATGCTGCCCATAAGAGATTTGACAGTTGCTGATTATTCAGTTGCTTATTTGCATCGTAATTACGGGATGTTTCACGTTTTGCAAGGCATTCCATAAGCGGTTTGCCTCCGTTTTTAACAGGTTCAGGAAGTGAAATGTCCTGTGCATATGTCAGGTGCAGTGAACAGATCAATGTTCCAATAAGTATTATTCTTTTCATATTAAGTGTTTTTAGTAAAATGCAAATATATAAAAATTATTTAGAGTATACTTAAATATATGTTTAACCGCTGAGTGACGCAGTGCTTTGCGCAAAGTAACACAAAGTTATTTGTTTTTCATATTTATGGCTTTAAATATCTCGAACCAAAGTATTGGTATTAAGCCTGCAATTATACAGAATAAAATATTAACCAAACTTATTTTGCTGAAGAGAAACAGTTCAAGAAAGAAAGGAACATTTAATATCAATCCCAGAAAGAATATCGCACCTCCGACAACCCATAAAACTGCTCTGTTTGGTGTGGCAATTATTCTGAATATATTATTGGTCCATGATCGATTGGTAAGAATTATTGCAATATTCGAGATGATAAGTGTTGAAAAAGTCATTGTACGAACTTCTTTCTCATTGTAACCGATATATAGTCCTGTAAAGTAAATTAATAGGGTTATTATTAGTATGCTTACTCCCTGAAGAATACTAATAAACACTTTATTAAATCCGAAGAATGATTCATCTATTTTTTTCGGAGGGCGTTTCATTACATTCTTTTCTTCTTTTTCTGCTTCAAATATAATAGAACATGCAGGGTCAATTATTAATTCGAGGAAAACAATATGTACAGGCCATAGGATTAAAGGAAGATCATCAATCATAATTGGTATTAATGATAATCCGGCAATAGGAATGTGAATAGCAAATGTATATCCAAATGCTTTCTGCAGATTGTCAAATATTCTTCTGCCCATTCTGATAGCACCAACAATTGATGAAAAGTTGTCATCCATAAGTACAAGTGAAGAAGCTTCTCTTGCTACATCTGTACCTTTTTGGCCCATAGCTATTCCAATATTGGCAGATTTTAAAGCAGGAGCATCATTGATACCATCTCCTGTCATTGCTACAATTTCATTATTTTTCTTTAATGCATTTACAATCTTAAGCTTTTGCTCAGGAACTACTCTGGCAAAAATATTTACATCTTTTATTCTTATTGTCAGTTCTTCGTCTGTCAATTCGTTTAATTCCTGACCGGTTATACAATTATCGTAATTTTTAAGGCCTATTTGTTTTCCTATATTTTTAGCAGTTACGGGATAATCACCCGTTATCATAATAACTCTTATACCGGCTTTATAACAGTCGTATACTGATTCCATAACATTTTCACGAACAGGGTCTGACAATCCTATTAATCCTACAAAATCATAATTAAAATCATGTTGAATTTCAGGTAAGTCTGAAAGACCTGATGAATGGATATTAGCTTTTGCCACTCCGATCACTCTCAGTCCGGATTGCGCCAATTCTTTAACGGCAATAGCCATTTGCATACATTCCTGTTCATCCATATGGCACAGGTCAAATATTGCTTCAGGAGCTCCTTTGGTTGCTATCATTTTTTCCTGTGTTCCTTTGAAAGTAAAAACTCTTGACATTGCAAGCATTTTTTTACTTAAAGGGTATTCTTTTACCATTTTCCAGTTTAAATGGATATGTTCAGTTCCTCTGAGATAATCATCACCCATTTTAATGATTGCTTTTTCCATTGGATCAAAAGGATTTGTCTGGCTTGACAAAATACCATATTCAATTATCTCATGAAATTCTTCTTTTAGTTCACCACTTTTGTCAACTGTTAAAAAATTCTTTCCATTAAAGAGTTTTGTGACAGTCATTTTGTTTTGAGTCAGAGTGCCTGTTTTATCAGTGCAAAGGACAGTTGCTGAACCAAGGGTTTCAATCGCGGAAGGTTTACGGGTGAGTACATTGTATTTCGACATTCTCCAGGCGCCAAGTGCCATAAAAACTGTTAATATTACAGGAAATTCTTCAGGTAACATTGCCATAGCAAGAGTAATACCTGCAAGAAATCCATTTATGAGATCTGATCTTGTTATTACATATCCTATGAAAACAATTATACATAGAATAATGCCTGCAATGGTAAGCTTTTTTACCAGCGCAAGCATTTCTATCTTTAATCTTGTTGGCTCTTCAATGACACTTTCAAGTGCTTTCCCTATCTTGCCTATTTCTGTATTTATCCCGGTTTTGTATACTTTGGCTATACAATTACCCTGGACTATAAGTGATCCTGAATAAACAAAAGGCAAATCATCTCCTCCCGGTTGATTATTGTATTCTTTATCTTCCCACTCAATTTTTCTTACCGGAACAGATTCCCCTGTTAATAACGATTCATCGGCCAGCAAACTAACAGAATTCAGAACTATTGCATCTGCGGGAACTCTGTCCCCTTCCTGCAATATAATTATATCTTCAGTTACAACTTCACTTCCGGGGATTCTGAACTCAATTCCGTCTCTGATTACCAAAGCTCTCGGACTTGCCATATCCTTTAGAGCATCAAGAGCTTTTTCTGTTTTCCTTTCCTGGAAAAATTCTATTCCCATGATAAAGAATACAAAACCCAGTAACATGCATCCTTCATGAATATCTCCCAATACCATATATAAGGAGCCGCATATAACCAACAATATAAACATTGGCTCTTTGATAACTCCGAGGGCAATAAACAGAAAGTTTTTGGGCTTAGAGGATGGTAGTAAATTATAACCTTCTTTCTTTAATCTCTCTTTTACCTGCTCTTTGCTTAACCCTTTATATTTTACTGAGTTCTGATTATAGTTCAAGCTTAAGTTTTATCTGACTTTGACTATTTGTTTACCAAGGTTTTCGCCTTTGAATAATCCTACAAAAGCTTTCGGTACATTTTCAAATCCTTCAATAATATTTTCGCATGATTTGATTTTACCTTGTTTATACCATAATATCAGATGGGACATCGCTTCTTCATAACGGTTTGAATAATTTCTTACTGAAAATCCTTTAACAGTTGCGTAATGATGCAAGATATACCATTGTATTCGTGGACCCAGAGGAATTTCTTTTGCATTATATAGAGATATCTGACCACAGATGGCGATGCGTGCAAAATCGTTAAGATTTGCAAACACTGCATCAGAAATCATACCTCCAACATTATCAAAATATACATCGATACCTTTATGACAAATCTCACGAAGTGCAGATTTTATATCATGAATTTTCTTATAATTTATTGCTGAATCAAATCCAAGTTCATTTGTCAAGTACTTTACCTTCTGATCAGTACCTGTAATTCCAATAACCCTGCATCCTCTGTTCTTGGCTAACTGACCTGCAGCTGTACCTACGGCACCTGCAGCAGCTGAAATAACAAATGTTTCTCCTTTCTTGGGCTGACATATATCCTCAATACCAAAATATGCAGTCAGACCGGTTCTTCCCAATAAACCAAGATAAGTGCTGGCTGGTGCTGCATCTGTATTTATTTTCTGAATATTCTTCTCATTAACTACAGTATATTCTTCCCAATTCATATCACCATGAACATAATCTCCGATTTTAAATAACTGTGATTTGCTTTCAATGATTTTCCCTATTGCATCCCCGCTCAATGGTTTGTTCAATTGAAATGGAGTATATCTGGAACCTTCTTCATCCATTCTTCCTCGCATGTATGGATCAACAGATATATAGTTTAACTCTATTAATACTTCTCCATTTGTGGGGGAAGGCCGTTGAGTTTCAACTATTTTGAAATTCGTTTTTAAGGGAAATTCTAATGGCCTTTCTGCTAATATTATCTGCCTGTTGTTCATGGTTGTACGTTTTTTATAATTAATATTCTTTTTTTAGTCCCTATTTATTTAAAGCCCTCACCCCCAACCCCTCTCCCCAAGGAGCGGGGTGTAAAAACTTATTTATCAAACTATGAGCTCAGATATAGCATACATCAAATAATTTTTTAGAATAAAATCAAAACAATTTCTAATAATTAACAATTAACAATTAGTAATTAGTAATGTATCCAGCTACGTTCATAGTGCTGATGAAGCTTTGCAATGTAGTCTTTAGTTAATGGCCTTGTATGCTCATATACAGGACTTTTTCTGATAGAATCCTGTGTGAGATTTGCAATTAATTTGTTTTCAGTCCATTTTACTTCTTTAATCCATTCCGGTGATATCAGAACTTTTCTTCCCGGTAGCCAGTTTCTGGTTTTTACAACAATATACAAAATTTTCCATGTTTCCGGATCATAAATATAATCATCCACATGGCCGATATCACCATTTATTGCCTGAATATGGTAGTCCCTGATAATATTAGTGCTTCGGATGTGCTGATCTTCCTGAGTGGTTCCTTCCGGCTGTTTTGTTTCTTTCCCGGATTCAACAGATTCTGTATTAGTTCCGAAAGTACGGCTTGAATAATATTCAGTTCCCCAATATACCGGCCATGAATAATGTTTAAATAATCCAATTTCATGTTTTCGATAAACAGGCTTTTGTGTATTGATATCAGGGCTGTTTATTACCTGATCACAATTAATTTTTGCGGGGAAAGAAAATGTTTCTTTATCCGGAATGCCTAATGCAACTGTTGATAATAAAACCTTACGACCTTTGGTCAGGCTATCTGTATCAACGACGATGTATCGGATGGTCCAGGACTCATCATCAAAAAAGAAGTCAATAACCTTTCCTAAATATCCATCTGTTGCATGGATTTTATACCCTATTATGTCATTAAGATTATACATAATATCTTTTTGTTATTTTGCAAAGTATTGAATTACGGTTGTTATCAGTTGAGGTTCTGTCATTTTATCAGCATTTTCCACACCGATAATATGGTTCTGAAGCTTTTCATTCTCCAATCTTTTTTTAAGTTCAAGTTTTGCTTCACCAGGTCCCATGATGAGGATAGATTCACATTTTCTTATGTTTGAGATCACTTCGTAAAAATACTTTCCGATATGATCTTTGAATCTTCTATCCAGTTCATCTGTAGGTTTGACATCTTTTGAGCCGCCTGTCAAAAGAGGACTGGATATATTTGAATTTATACGCATTATCCTTTCTTCTTTAGCTCCAAGAAAAACTAAAATTGCCGATTTATGGTCAATCCATATGCCTACTTCATTTTCCATATTATATATATTTATTGATTAAATAGAATTACTTTTAATGCTTTCTCTTTTGCAGCGTTTCCGAAAGTATCATATGCTTTCATTATTTCGCTGAGTTGGAATCTGTGAGTTATAAGTTTTTTCGGTTGTAATTTACCGGATTGTACTGTTTTTAATAGCATTGGTGTTGTTGTTGTATCAACAAGTCTGGTAGTGATTGTAATATTGCTTGACCAAAGTTTTTCAAGATGCAGATTTACGCTTTTACCATGGACTCCGATATTAGCAATATGACCTCCGGGCTTAATAATAGACTGGCATATATCAAAAGTAGCTGGAATTCCAACTGCTTCTATGGCGACATCAACTCCTTGATTATTTGTGAGTTTGTTTATTGCTTCAATCGGATTGTTTTTTATCATATTTGTAGCTCCAAGCATATGAGCTGTTTCAAGACGGTTTTCGTCGGTATCTACCATTATGATTTTGGCAGGAGCATAGAATTGCGCTGTCAGCAAAGTAGCCAGTCCAATTGGTCCTGCACCTATTATTGCAACGGTATCTCCCGGACCGATTTTACCGTTTAATACGCCACATTCATAGCCTGTAGGCAAAATGTCACTCAACATTACTAATGCTTCTTCATCTACACCTTCAGGAATATGATACAGACTTGTATCTGCATGTGGTACTCTGACGTATTCTGCCTGGGTGCCATCGATAGTGTGTCCTAATATCCAGCCTCCGTCTTCGCAATGAGAAGTCATGCCTTTCTTACATGATTCGCATATGCCGCATGAAGTGATACATGATATTAATACTTTATCTCCGATTTTAAAATTTGAAACACCCATACCTAATTCGGTAATTATCCCTGTTCCTTCGTGACCCAATATTCTGCCATTTGTAACTTCAGGAACATCTCCTTTCATAATATGAAGATCAGTTCCGCAAATGGTAGTTTTGGTTATCTTTACTATTACATCTCCTACATTTTTTAATTTAGGATTTGGCATTTCTTCCCATGAACGTTTACCGGGACCGTGATATACTAATGCTTTCATTTTTTTTTCTTTTAGTTTTTTATGACTGTTATACTTTTCTCTTTCTAAACCATCCATAATGTTTATGTAGTTCTGCCTCATATTCTTCTGTAATGATTTTAGAAGGATCGTATTCAGGGCTATTCCTGATAGCATCCTGTGTCAGATCTACAATAACTTTTTCTTCTATCCAGCTTACTTCCTTCAGCCATTTGGGAGAAATCAGTACAGTTTTTCCCGGCAACCAGTTTCGGGTTTTAGCTACAAGATATTGGATCGTCCAGGTTTTCTGATCAATTATAAAATCGTCTACATGGCCAATGTCACCATCTTTTGCATGAATATGATAACCGGATACAATGTTTGTGCTTCGTAAATGTTGTTCTTCCTGAGTCATCTCCGTAGTTTTTTCCTGATTTCCGATTTCCTCTTTCATTGGTACAGGGGGGGCTGAGTTAATCCCATATAAATTACCTGAGTAAAAGTCATTACCCCAATAATATGGCCATGTGTAATATCTGAACAGTTCTATCTCGTGTTGTCGGAATATTGTTTTTTTTGTGTCAATGTCAGGACTGTTACGAACTTGTTCGCAAGTAAGATTTACCGGAAGAGATTCAGTTTTCCAGTCAGGAGTACCTAATGCTACAGGTGAAATTAATACTTTTCGATAAGATAACCATCCTCCTGTATCTACGACTATATATCTCACTACCCAGAATTCATCATCGAAAAAAAACTCATCAACTTTACCTAAAAAGCCGTCTGTGGCATGTATTTTATATCCAATCAGACTATTCAGACTTTGTAACATTTTCCCTCCCTTGTTTTATTGTTAAAGTCTCAGAATTTGTATTCAAAATGACTGAGGCTTAACAGGTTTATATTTATTTAATTTCCGCCACGCTCCTGCCCGTCCTGTAATGATACTTTCCGGCTTTTGAATTGTTTGCTATTGTAAACAATACATGCGCTTCAGAAAGATTTTCTTTTTTTATGACAAGTATTTTAGTCCATCTTGTCCAACTCGCCTCCAAGGTTTGCCAAGAAGTGCAGATCCGGACACCTGCACCCTGAAAAAGCTGTTCTGATAAATACCTGTCATATAAATTAAGAAATTTCATATTAGGACGGGTTTCAGGCTGGCGAATAAATTCAATTCGATTTTTCCCTCCCATAAGCTTAATATCCGAATTTACTTCCTTTAAATCAGTAGAAAAGTTTCTGTGTTTAAGGTTGATAGTTCGGTTAAACTTACTCATTTATTATGAAATTAAATTATTTAAATTTGTGATACAAAGTAATGATAAATTGTGATTAAAGATATTACAGTATTATTGAAAAAAGTTACATAATTATTACTTGTTTAGTATTTGTCAAGAGTTCATGTGAACTATATATTATTAAAAAGCAATGGTAGTATTAAGATAGAAAAAACCCGGCAGGTAATGAGATTTCCTACCGGGCCAGTATAAGTTTTCATAATGTTGGGTTAAGTTAATGTGTTATAATAATAACTATACCACATTGAATGACTAATATACTAAGTATGGGAATAAAGATTTTACAAAGCACAAACAATATCATTCTAAATATTATGAAAGCCTGACTGATTACTGTAAACAATTTTTTCAGATACATTTTGATTAATTTGTAAATAATAAATTATAATAAAAAAAGACAAACAAATTACTATTAATAACAATACAAAGTTAAGTTTATCTGATAAGAAAATATTTACATTATGTCATGATTTATTTAGATAATTACGGGGTAAATTTAAATGAAAGAATAAATTAATTAAATTATGAGTAAAAAGGAGGAAATGGATTAATAAAAAAAATACTCCGATCATTGATCGGAGTATTTTCAGATTATTAAAAAGTTGGTTTGTAATGTTTTTATATTATAGAATAATGACAGAATTTTGGGAATTACCGAAACAGTTATCTACATATTTATCTGCTTTATTATCGTTTTCCCATCGATGTCCATTTATGAAATACTTGAACTGGTATTCTTTACCTGTTTCAAGATTCAGTGATACTGCATGAGAACCATTTTTTGATTTTTTCATGGGATGACTTGCTGTATCCCATTCATTAAATTCACCTACGAGATGAGCACAATCAACAGAGTGGGCTTCTTTTCCGGGAATGGTGAAAGTAACTTTACAAACTGGTTTCGTTTTTAAAAATTCTTTTTTAATACTCATATCATTTAATTTTTTTAGTTAATATTTATATGTTTTGTTTTTTTTGTTTTGATTATTAATGAAGTTTATATAATTTAAATTTACTTAAATTCTTGTATTTGTATTGTTTGATGCTTTTTGTTTTAACAAATACTGTCTGGTTCAAATGACAGACAGTATTTGTTAAATAATATGAAGGTTAAAGAGCAGCAATTATTTTTCGCAATTCTTCTTTAGTCTTGCCAAGTTTTACTTGTAATCTTCCAAGCATTTCGTCTTCTTTACCTTCTTCATAATTTAAATCCCTATCTGTTAAAACAGGAAATTTTCTCATGAGCTTAGTTTTTTGCTCTTGCCAGTTTCCCTTAAAAGGGGATGATGGATTGTGTGTAGTTGCCATTTTTAATAATTTAAATTGTGTTTAATAATTAACGATGCAAAATTATAGATAAAAAGGTGTTTAAATGTTATAAAAAGTTATTTATTTATTACATAATTCATACATTATCTAGTGGAATAAGCTTTTTATGTTCTAATTTTCTGAAGTTTGAAGGAGTTAAACCTGTTATTTTCTTAAATTGATTAGAAAGATGAGCTACACTGCTATATTTCAATCTTTGAGATATTTCAGTAAGAGTCAATCCTGCATAAACAAGAAGTTCCTTTACTTTCTCAATTTTATGAGAAATAATAAAATGTTCGATTGTTGTTCCTTGTACTTCAGAAAAAATATTTGCAAGATAGGTGTAATTATAATTAAGCTTTTCACTTAAATAATCTGAAAAATTAATTTTCAGCTGTTCATCAGAATAATGGATTAATTCTACTATAGTGTTTTTAATTTTTTCAGTTATAATGCTCTTTTTGTCATCTATAAGTTCAAGACCGGTTTCTTTAAGTGCCTCATTTAATCTATTCAGTTGTAATTGAGATAAGTTTTCCGTGATCTGAGCTTCACCTAACTCTACAATCTTACAATGAAACCCTAATAGCTCTATTTCTGATTTTACTACAATCTTGCAGCGTTCACTTACCATGTTTTTGATATAGATCTTCATAATCAATCACATTATAATTGGTTTTAATAAATTAAATATATCTACAAATATACAAAAATAATTTTTAAAATGAGGTAAAATGTATTTTAAATTTGTTTTAATTAATTTTGTTCTATTATAAAATTTTAATTAATTGGTAGTTCTGTTGTCTATATATACATATAAATCATGTGGTGCCGGTACATTACCTCCAAAATATGGATAACAAAAGCCTTTGCTTTCATTTGCTCCCCACTTACAGGTTCTCTGAATTCTTGTAATATTCCCATTACAATTAAATTCATAATAATTGCATGTGTCATTTTTAATAATTTTAATATAGCTTTGGGCTTTTTCCAGTACATTTAACCAGCAAAGATGCTTCCTGATATGCAGGTTGTTTGTTCCTTTTGCTTTGTCATTATGTACATAGCAAAATATTTCAACCTTTTTTTTCTCAGCATCCCAGCGAGAAGCAAATCTTGCACTATTTATTTCAATTCCACCGCTTTCATAAAATCCATATATTTTATTTAACTGGTTTTTGTTTAAAGAATCTATCTTATATTCACCGGTATTGTCATACCAGAATTCAAATTGTAGCTCTTTCCCTGTGAAATTATCAATGTATGATTTCAAATCTTTATCCGGGGAAAAGTCTCCTTTTTTTATCAAAAATGTTTTCTGGTATTCATTCTTGTCAAGCAGATCTTTTAAGAAGTTCTTGTCATTACAATTATACAGTAATAGCAAGATAATAATAATAATATATATCCTTTTCATAATTAGTAGAGTTTAATGTTTGGTAAGTACAAATATAATAAAAAATTATGATTTGTCAAAGGAATATTGAGATTAAATATTCATTGCTTTGTTTATGCGTATGATAATAATACCTTTATTCCTAATAATTCCAATTAAACCAGCCTATAGTTTCAACAATAGGAATTATTATTTATAAGTCCAGGTTTTCTTCTTTGATGGTTAGTTCCAGAATTTTATTCACAAATTCATGGGTATAAGGAACTTTTATTCGTATATAGTTTTCAGAAAAACCTCCGATAAATCCGTTTTCATTTTCGGATTCAAAGAGTACTTTGGCAGATTGGCCAATATGCTGAAGATAAAATTCTTTTTTCTTAATTTCTGATAGTTCAAGAAGTGCTTTTGTCCTTTTATGTCTTTCGGATATACTTACTTTGTTTTCAAAATCAGTCGCTAATGTATTGGCTCTTTCGGAATATGTGAAAACATGTACATATGATATGTCAAGACTATTGATAAAATTATATGTTTCTTCAAAATCCTTTTCGGTTTCTCCCGGAAATCCTGCAATAACATCAACAGCAATGCAACAATCAGAGATTTGTTTTTTAATCAAACTGACTTTTTCTGAAAAGAATTTAGTATCATACCTTCTTTTCATTGCTTTTAGGATCTTGTCAGTTCCCGATTGTAATGGTATATGGAAGTGGGGTAGAAATTTCCTGCTTATTGCTGTATGATTTATTATCTCTTCTGTGATAAGATTGGGTTCAATTGAAGAAATACGGTATCTTTCAATAGCTTTTACATCTTCAAGTTTCCTCAGTAGTTCTATGAATTTTTCGCCTGTGTTTTTACCAAAATCACCGATGTTTACTCCTGTGAGCACAATTTCTTTAATTCCTTTTTTACCTATTTCTATAGCTGAATTAACTATATCTTCTATTCTGCCACTTCTGCTGTGCCCTCTGGCAAGAGGAACCGTACAATAACTGCAATAATAATCACATCCGTCCTGTATTTTAAGAAATGCTCTTGTCCTGTCTCCTGAGGAATATGACGGATAGAACTCATCGATTTTAAGTATATCATTGCAGGAAACTAATGAATTTGTATCATTGTCCAGTTCCTGCATGTATTTTATTATATCGCTTTTTTCAGAATTTCCTAATACCAGACTGACTCCTTCGATATTTTTTATTTCTTCATGTGCGAGTTGTGAAAAACAGCCCATGATAATAATTTTGGCTGTGGGAGATCTTCTTATAGTTTGTCGGATAATATTTCTGCATTTTTTTTCTGCATTCCCTGTAACTGCACAGGTATTGATTACATAAAAATCCGCATTATCCTGAAAATTTACTTTTTGATAACCCCCCTCATTTAAAATTCTGGCAATGTTTGATGTCTCTGCATAATTCAGCTTGCATCCTAATGTATAAAATGCTACTTTTTTATCATTCTTATTTATCATTCTCCATTACTTCTTTGAGGTATTTGCCTGTATATGATTCTTTGCATTTTATAAGATTTTCGGGAGTGCCCTGGAATACGAGATTACCTCCTTGATCTCCGCCTTCAGGTCCAAGATCAATAACCCAGTCCGCAGATTTAATTATTTCAGGATTATGTTCGATAATTATAATTGAATGTCCATTGCTGATAAGCCGTCTGAAAGCATATAGTAGTTTATGTATATCGTGAAAATGAAGGCCCATAGTAGGTTCGTCAAATATGAAGAGTATTTTTCCGGAATCGTTTCCTTTTACAAGAAAAGATGCAAGCTTGATTCTTTGTGCTTCTCCTCCGCTCAAAGTACTTGATGATTGTCCAAGAGTAAGATAGCCGAGACCTACGTCTGACATAGGTTTAAGTTTTTCCACAATCTTAGCTTCTATGCTTCCTTCTTTGGAATCATTTGAGAAGAACTCAATAGCTTCATCAATATTCATTTCCAGTATCTCAGCAATATTCTTATTGCGGAATTTTATCTCCAGAACTTCTTCCTTGAATCTTTTCCCGTGACAGCTTTCACATACAAGATATACATCAGCCATGAACTGCATTTCAATTTTTATTTGTCCATCTCCATCACATTCATCACATCTTCCTCCGGCTACATTGAAAGAAAAATATCCGGGTTTGAATCCTCTGAGTTTAGCTAAAGGCTGGTTCGCAAATAATTGTCTTATTTCATCAAAAGCTTTTATATATGTAACTGGATTTGAACGTGAAGATCTTCCTATTGGATTCTGATCAATAAATTCTATGCTCTTGATTCTTTTAATATCGCCAATCAAAAGATCGTATTTCCCTGTCTTGTCTGAACTTTCTCCGAATATTTTGCGTATTGCGGGATAAAGAATGCCTTTTACAAGAGAAGATTTGCCTGAGCCGCTGACACCGGTTACAACTGTAATAATTTCAAGCGGAAATCTGATATTAAATCCTTTCAGGTTGTTTTCACGTACTCCCTGGAGTTCTATATAATTTCTCCATGGAGCCCTGTATTTAGGTATTTCAATAGATAGTTTTTTACTAAGGTATTTCCCTGTAAGGCTGGTTTCATGATTCAATATGTCCTGATAATTTCCCTGGAAAATTACATTTCCGCCATTAATTCCTGCCATCAAACCAATATCGATTATTTCGTCGGCAGCTTTTATTATACTTTCATCATGTTCAACAACTATTACAGTATTTCCAAGATATTGAAGTGCCTTGAGTACACTGATCAACTTTTCGGTATCACGTGGATGTAATCCGATACTTGGTTCGTCAAGAATATACATTGAATCAACGAGTCCGCTTCCAATAGATGTTGCAAGATTTATTCTCTGAGATTCGCCTCCCGATAAACTTGAAGCATTCCTGTTAAGTGTAAGGTAACCTAAACCTACATTAATCAATACATTTAGTCTTGTTGTGATTTCCTTCAGCAGTCTCTTAGAAATAATTTTTTTTGATTCATTTAGCTTAAGTGATAAGAAAAAATCCAGAAGATTATGAGCAGACATATTTACAAGTTCGGTAATATTTTTACCTCCAACATAAATGTATGATGCTTCCTTTCTGAGACGTCCTCCTTTGCATTCATCGCACAGGGTTTTTCCTCTGTACTTTGCATACATTATTCTGTACTGTATTTTATAGGATTGCTCTTCTACATACTGGAAGAAACGATTTATTCCTTCGAAATATTCATTTCCTTCCCAGAGAATTCTTTTCTGTTCTTCAGAAAGCTCCCTGTATGGTTTGTGTACAGGAAAATTAAATTTGTATGCTTTAGCTATAAGCATGTTTTTCCACTCGCTCATTTTTTCACCACGCCAGCAAGCTACTGCATTTTCAAAAACCGATAATGTTTTATTGGGAATAACCAAATCTTCATCAATGCCGATAATTGTTCCAAAGCCTTCACATTTTTTGCAGGCACCAAAAGGATTATTGAAAGTAAAAAGGTTAACATCAGGTTCTTCGAAACTTATACCATCAAGTTCAAATTTATCACTGAATGTTTTTCTGGTTTTGGTTCCTTCGTTATCAGTGATTTCTATTTTACATTCACCATGACCTTCATATAAAGCTGTCTGGACAGAATCACCAATTCGATTATGAGTATCTTCATCAATAGTGTTATCAATAATAATTCTGTCAACAACAACATTGATTACTTTTTTACATTTTTTATCCGTTATTTCCTGTGGAATGTCCTGTATCCTGTATGTTTGTTCATTTATTTCAATCCTTGTGAAACCCTGTTGAACCAATATATTAAGTTGTTCCTGTATGCTTCTGTCAGATTTAACCTTCAGTGGAGCCAATATATTTATCCTTGAACCCTTGGGTAAATTTTCAATATGATTAACTACATCTGTAACAGAATGCTTAACTACTTTATTGCCGGATACGGGGGATATTGTTTCTCCAATACTTGCAAAAAGCAGTTTTATATATTCATAAATTTCAGTAGAAGTTCCTACGGTTGAGCGTGGATTTCTGGTATTAACCTTTTGTTCGATTGCTATCGCAGGAGATATTCCTTTAATATAATCCACTTCGGGTTTGTGCATTCTTCCAAGAAATTGTCTGGCATAGGATGACAAGCTTTCTACATACCTTCTCTGGCCTTCAGCATAGAGAGTATCAAAAGCGAGAGAAGACTTTCCTGAGCCGGACAACCCGGTAATAACGATAAATTTATTACGGGGTATTGCTACATCAATATTCTTAAGGTTGTTTGCTTTTGCTCCCTTGATTATTATATAATCTCTGGGGTTTAGATTATCTACCACTGCCAATGTTACCCAAATTATCAGATTTCAACAAGACTGCAAAAGTACGAAAAATATCCTGCTTACCCATAAATATCTTATCATTTACAATTGTATTATTGTCAGAGATGTTGATAAAATATATTCATTCAGATAAATCGCTCAAACGAATATTATTAGATTCAAACGCGATTCCTTTAAATTATTCTTAATCTTTTTCCAAAAAAAATATTACTGAAATAATTTATTAGTATTTTTACAAAAAATTTCATTTTTGATTAGAAGGTTTTTAAACAAATAATAATTAAATTATGAAGGTATTATCTAAAGTTTTTATCCTGATATTATTTTTAATAAATGCAGGATTATATGCACAGGAACCTGTAAATAAAGATAGTTCAGCAACAATTACACCTGTACCTCAGATTAAAAAGGATAGTTTAGCTGCTAAGGATACAACCACTAATCAGACAGTACAGGAAAAAATTATACCTAAAGTAATACCTGTTATAAAGCCTGCTCCAAATGATTCTATGGGACTGTTGGAAATAAGCGTTAAAAAATCTAATGGAGAAATTCTTCCGGGACAACCTATAACAATTGAAAATATAAGTACTAAACAATTATATACAGCAACCTCAGATGAACAGGGAAATATTTATTTACTTGTACCTGTAGGGCAGTCTTATAATGTTAAGTATAAAAACTTTGGAGTAGATACTTCATACAGGGTTCTTGACGTGCCTAAAACAAATAAACTTGTTGATTTCAAAATTAATATTGTTTTGAACCTTCCGAGGGTTTATGTACTTAAAAATGTTCTTTTTGATTTAAACAAAGCAACATTTAAAAAGAAATCCACTGAAAGTCTTAATGATCTTATAGAAGTTATGAAAGCTATGAAAAGTATCGTTATTGAAATAGCAGGACACACTGATAACGTAGGAAATAAAGCAAAAAATCTCAAACTTTCAAAAGACAGGGCAAATGCAGTAAGAACTTATCTTATTAAGAAGGGTGGGATAGAAGCAAACAGAATTGTTGCAGAAGGCTATGGAGACAGTAAGCCTCGTGCATCAAACAAAACTGCTGCGGGAAGAGCTGAAAACAGAAGAACAGAAGTGTTGATATTGAGTGGCTTTTAGAAACCGGGCTTAATAATATTTTTCAGTATTACAGACATTGAGAATCCTATTAAGGAAATAACGATTCCATGTATCTTTATCTTTTTATCATATTTAGCTGAAATTGTCAGATACAACCCTATTGTTAATCCGATTAACCCTGTTAAAGAAAGAATATAACCTGCAATTATCAGCCTTTTAATATTTTTATTTTCCACTATTTGATATTTATTGTTACAAAATTTAAATTATTAATTGTTCTTCAGAAGTACAAAATTGCTGAAAATACAGTGCTTTTTATTGAATATAGTTTTGAGCTTGTTTATTATACATTTCAGCATAATGTGAGTTTTGTTTCATAAGTTCATCATGGGTTCCTTCTTCAATCACCTTTTCTTCATCAAGAACATATATATAGTCTGCTAATTTTATTGTTGAAAATCTATGACTAACGATTAGTGAAGTTTTTCCGCGGGTGATTTCCCTGAAATGATTAAATATTTCGAATTCGGAGTCCGCATCCATTGAGCTTGTAGGTTCATCAAGAACAATCAATGAAGAATTTTTGAAAAAAGCTCTTGCCAAGGCAATTCTTTGCCATTCTCCAATACTAAGTTCTTCACTGCCTTCAAAAAGATTTCCAAGCATTGTTTTATACCCATCCTTTAGACCTGAAAGAAGCTGATCTACTCCGGCATTTGCAGCAGCACCCCGGATACTTTCATTGTCAATAGGTTTACTTATGTCGCCAAACCAGATGTTTTCTTCAGCCGGGAGGTTATATAAAACAAAATCCTGAAAAATAACACTTATATTTTTTCTGAGATCATGCGGATCAATATTTGTGACGTCTTTACCATCAATTAATATTTTTCCTTTATCAGCATTGTAAAGCCTGCATAATAATTTGATCAGTGTAGTTTTACCGGCACCGTTTTTGCCGACTAATGCAACAGTTTTTCCGGCTGGAATTGTTAAACTTACATTACTTAGAACATTCCTCGTGCTTTCAGGGTAAGCAAAACTTACATTCTCAAATCTGATTTCCTTTTCAATTTTCAAAGGGAAAGAAACTGAAGATAATTTACATGTAATTTTGGGCTTAAGTTTGAGAAATTCATATAGATTATTGACAAACAAATTGTCTTCATAAATATTTGCAAACCCTCCAAGGGTATCACGCAGAAATCCAAGTCCTCTTTGAAAAGCCAGTAGATACATTACCATTTCTCCGGTTGTGATATTTCCTTTAACAGTTTTATAAACAATATAGATATAACAAAGGAATACTGCAATATTTGAAACTATTTGTGTTATTGTTTCGGTAATCATTGCTTTTTTTGAGATCTTCAGCTTCTCCTCCCGCAGCTCTTTTCTTGTGTGTCGGAATCTTTCAATAAATAACTCTCCAAGACCGAAAAGTCTTATTTCTTTAGCAAAATCTACATCTGTAATAATTCTGTTGAAATAAGCTGCTTTTCTTTCATTTTGTGTTTTACTTTGCTGCCATTGATATGTCATTTTTGAATATCTAAGTCTGATATACAATCCGGGAAGCGTAGCAAGTATTATAACTAATCCTAGACTCCAGTGGAGAAAGAACAATAATCCTGACATAAGAAGTAATGAAATTCCATTCTGAAATACCCTGATGATATTATTTACAATACTCACCGGCCTGTAGGGAGCCTCATTTATTGCCCTGTAAAATTTGTCATGGTATGCAGAATTTTCAAAATATTCAAGATCCAGTTCAAGAGCTTTTTTCTGGATTATATTGTACATGTTGTCACTTACTCTTAATGATTGCTGCTCACGGATATAATTGCCCAATGAACTAAGTATACCACTAAGAAGGTATACAAATACAATAATAAAAACTATGATAAATACCCCTGAAAGATCTGTAATATCAAAAGAAGTTTTAGAAGATTCTGTAATTTTGTCAATCAACACTTTCATCAGGTAGATATTTGCCAGTGGAAGACTACCCTGAATAATTGTCAGAATAATATTGTAAAAAGACCAAATGCCGGCACTTGAAAAAACAAGTTTAATTGTTCTTAATGTATTTAATAAGAAATCCCTGTTTAAAATAGTTTTCAATTATTAAGTGTTACATTTATATTTTTACCAAAGGTAATCAGTTTTTTTATATAAATAAATTACAAATATTACTTATTCCAGAGGGCTATTTTACCGGAATTGGAAGCTAAGGGAAATAGGGACAGATCAGAGATAATATGTTGATGAGTGTGTTACACAGAGTTTCACAGAGAAGGCACAGAGTTACACAGAGAAAAGGGTGAAGATGAGAGATGTCTATAACCATTTCAATTCTCCGGATTTTCCCTGATTAATTTAAAATTATAGCTTCATAAGAGCAAACTGTTTATTGAAAAATGAAACTAAATTCGTTCTGCAAATGTTAAACCACTAACGAGGTTCACAATCCGGGTGCTAACTTCTTTCTACAGATTTTCTTAGTATTAATAGAATTATTATAAGTCAGAATCTGTTTCAGATTCTGCTTCAGAATTTTCCATAGCTTCGATTTTGTCTAGGCGGTTTTGGCGTTTTAAGTCCATTACGATTTTATCGAGCACTCCATTAATAAATATTTTACTTTTAGGAGTACTATACATTTTGGCTATTTCAATGTATTCATTAAGTGTAACTTTAACAGGAATAATCGGGAATTCGAGCAATTCAGCGACGGCCATTTTAATGATAATATTATCAGTTAGTGATACTCTTTCCAGTTCCCAGTTAAGAAGTTTGTCCTTTATAAGCTCATCGTATTCGTCTGATTTTATTATGGCAGTTCTAAGTAATTTCTTTGCAAAATCTATTTCTTCAGTTCCTTCTTTATAAAGTGAAAGAATAGGGGTATCGGGACCTGAGTTTGCTTCAAAAGCTCTTAAGGTTTTGATTATATGGCTTACAGCAAAATCAAGATCATCAATCCAATAGATGCTTTTATCTTCAAGCAATTGTTCATAGTCATCAGGATTGAGCATTATTAGTTCAAAGAAATCATAAACAAATTTCTTATCATTTGAATATGAATTTGAAGGATTGCTCATATATTTTTTATAAACTCCTGAATCTTTAAAATCCTGGTATTTGGAATGAATGAAATCTGCATCGTTACTCCAGTTAATTTTTTTGATTTCAGCATACTTTTTAAGCTGTGCGTTCTCAGCAATTTGTTTAATAACTTTATTGTTAATAAACTTCATGTTTGGGTTAAGATCTTCATATACAGGTAAGCGTTTTGAGCGAGCTTCTTCTATTTTAACAGCTGCATAATCCCTGATTTCAGTTATATACTGAAATAAATAGATATAAAGTTCATATACCTTATTAATGCTAAAAAAAAGTTCATTTTCAATTTTACCTATATCATTCTGCCCGGCTATCAACGAAGAGTATATAGTTTTTAATACCTTAACTCTGAGAAGTCTTCTACTTATCATGCACAAAAAAACAAAAAACATTTATTTATCGGAGTGCAAAAGTACAAATA
This sequence comes from Bacteroidota bacterium, assembly GCA_030706235.1. Taxonomy (GTDB): domain Bacteria; phylum Bacteroidota; class Bacteroidia; order Bacteroidales; family GWE2-29-8; genus JAUZOY01. Next base: position 22,207 of record JAUZOY010000011.1, read on the forward strand.
TTAAACTAAAACGAACTGTAATTAATTACTTTTTTATTTTTTTTGTTTTTTCTGATGTATTTAAAAAATAATATTTTACATTTGTAGAGTCAAAAATTGATTAGAATCACTCTTCAAAATATATTATTATGAGCACCGGATTTTTATGCTTTTCTTCTATTACTAAGAAGATTATTATGTCTCTTGCAGGTTTATTCCTTGTAGTATTTCTTTTAGTCCACTTATCAATTAATCTTTTGATTTTAAAAGATGATGGAGGAAAGTCTTTTATAGCTGCTTCTGAATTCATGAGCTCAAATCCGCTGATTAAAATAATGGAAATTGTACTCTTTGGATGTTTATTTATTCATATGATTTATGGAGTTATTCTTACAATCAAAAACTGGATGTCCAGACCTGTAAAATATTCTGTAGTTAATAAAACTGATACATCTTTTTTCTCAAGATATATGATATACACAGGAGGAATAATATTCATATTTCTTGCAATACATTTCATGAATTTTTATTTTGTTAAGCTTGGATTGGTTGATATCCCTGAAGGTGCAGGCAATAGGCATGATTTTTATAATATGGTAATAAATTTATTTTCAATACCTTCCTATTCAGTGATATATATAATTTTGATGTTACTATTGGGCTTGCATCTTAATCATGCATTTCAGGCTGCTTTTCAGACATTAGGAATAAACCATAACAAATATACACCTGCAATTAAAGTATTGGCAACAATTTATTCGATTATTGTATCTGTAGGTTTTTCAATCATACCTTTATATTTTCTTTTAAAATATTAGAAACAGTTTTGAATTATAAAAAAGAATTATATGCAGCTGAAAATTAAGCCCTCACCCCCAACCCCTCTCCCAAAGGAGAGGGGTATAAAAACTTATTTATCAAACTATGAGCTCAGATATAGCATACATCAAATAGTTTTTAAAAATAAAATCAAAATCAAAACAAATTTTTAGTGAATATAGTTTAAATAATTAAACCACTTCCAGATGTATAGTATTCTGTATGTGCAAATTAAAAAGCAAATAAAATGACAAAACTCGATTCAAAAATACCAGGTGGAAATTTAGCTGACAAATGGACAAATTATAAGTCAGTAGTAAGTCTTGTAAGTCCTGCAAACAAAATGAAACTGGATGTAATTGTTGTAGGGACAGGCCTTGCAGGAGCTTCTGCAGCTGCTTCACTTGGAGAATTAGGATATAATGTAAAAGCGTTTTGTTATCAGGATAGTCCGCGAAGGGCACATAGTATAGCAGCGCAGGGAGGTATAAATGCCGCAAAGAATTATCAGAATGATGGGGATAGTGTTTATCGTTTATTTGTTGATACTATAAAAGGAGGTGACTACAGAGCCCGTGAAGCTAATGTTTACAGATTAGCTGAAGTGAGCAATATGATTATCGATCAATGTGTGGCTCAGGGAGTTCCTTTTGCGAGAGATTATGGTGGATCTCTTGATAACAGATCATTCGGCGGAGCTCAGGTATCAAGGACGTTTTATGCAAGAGGACAAACGGGGCAGCAGTTACTTTTAGGTGCTTACAGTGCTTTAAGCAGGCAGATAAATAAAAAAACCGTTACCATGTATTCCCGCAGGGAAATTCTTGATATAGTTATTATTGATGGGAAGGCGAGGGGAGTTATAGCAAGAAATCTTATTACCGGAGAAATTGAAAGATATTCGGCACATGCAGTAGTACTTGCGTCCGGAGGTTATGGTAATGTGTTTTATCTTTCAACTAATGCAATGGCTTCGAATGCAACAGCTGTATGGAAAGCATATAAAAAGGGTGCCTTTTTTGCAAATCCGTGTTTTACTCAGATTCATCCAACCTGCATTCCTGTAGTGGGTGAAAACCAGTCAAAATTAACGTTGATGAGTGAGAGTTTAAGAAATGACGGAAGAATTTGGGTACCAAAAAATAAAGATGACAGACGAAAACCGGCAGATATACCCGAAGATGAAAGGGATTATTATCTTGAAAGAAGGTATCCTGCATTTGGTAATCTGGTTCCAAGAGATGTCGCTTCAAGAGCTGCAAAAGAAAGATGCGATGCAGGATATGGAGTGGGATCTTCGAAGCTTGCCGTATATCTTGATTTTGCTGATGCAATTAAAAGATTGGGAAAAAAAGTTATTGAAGAAAGATATAGTAACTTATTTCAGATGTATGAAAAGATCACAGATGAAAACCCATATGAAACACCAATGAGGATTTTCCCGGCAGTGCATTACGTAATGGGCGGTTTATGGGTTAATTACAATCTTATGACTACTGTTCCGGGTTTATATGCATTGGGAGAATGCAATTTTTCAGATCATGGTGCAAACCGTCTTGGTGCTTCAGCTCTTATGCAGGGACTTGCTGACGGTTATTTTGTTTTACCTTATACAATAGGAGAGTACCTTTCAGCAGATATAAGAACAGGTAAAATATCTTCAGAGCATCCTGCATTCAAAGAAGCAGAGGAAAATGTGAAAGAAATATTGAACAAACTAATTAATATCAAAGGCTCAAAAACAGTAGATCAAATACATAAAAAACTGGGAAAAATTATGTGGGAATACTGTGGTATGGGAAGGAATGAGGCCGGATTGACTAAAGCAATATCGCTCATCAAAGAACTAAAAGAAGAATTCTGGAAAGATGTTAAAGTTCCGGGTGAATTAAATGAATTTAATACAGAACTGGAGAAAGCGGGTCGTCTTGCAGATTACATTGAACTTGCGGAGCTTATAGTCAGAGATGCTTTACATAGAAAAGAATCCTGTGGTGGCCATTTTCGTGAGGAATTCCAGACAGAAGAGGGTGAAGCTAAAAGAGATGATGAACATTTTGCTTATGTTGCTGCCTGGGAGTATAATTTTGATGATGAACCTTTATTGAATAAAGAACCTCTGAAGTTTGAAAGTATTGAACTTAAACAAAGGAACTATAAATAGGATGGCATAAATGTTAGTATTACAAAAAATTATATACTTATTTATTAACACCTGCTTTACAAACTTTATAACTTTATAAACTTATTGAGAAATGAACCTGACTTTAAAAATATGGAGACAGAAGAACTCCACTTCAAAAGGTAAACTGGTAAAATACAAATTGGATGGTGTATCAGAGGAAATGTCGTTTCTTGAAATGCTCGATATGCTCAATGAACAATTAATTTTGCAGGATCAGGATCCTGTCGCATTTGATAATGATTGCAGGGAGGGTATTTGCGGAATGTGTGGTTTATATATTAGCGGAAGAGCTCACGGACCTGATGTCGGAGTTACAACCTGCCAGTTAACTATGCGAAATTTCAAAGATGGTGATACAATAACTGTTGAACCATGGAGGGCAAAGGCATTTACTGTTATTAAAGATCTTGTGGTAGATCGTAGTGCTTTCGATAGGATCATTCAGGCTGGTGGATATATATCAGTTAATACAGGTAGTATGCCGGATGCAAATTCAATACCTGTTTCAAAACGTAATTCAGATCTGGCAATGGATGCGGCAGCCTGTATAGGTTGTGGTGCTTGTGTAGCATCTTGTAAAAATGCATCAGCTATGTTGTTTGTTTCTGCCAAGGTATCTCATCTTGAATTGTTACCGCAGGGAAAAATTGAAGCTGCCGAAAGAGTTCAGAATATGGTAAAGAAGATGGATGAGCTTGGTTTTGGAAATTGCACCAATACTTATGCATGTGAAGTTGAATGTCCCAAACAAATATCTGTTTCAAATATTGCAAGAATGAACAGAGAATTCCTTCATGCAAAGGTATGCAAGGAAAAACATTAGATAAGATAATGGTTAATGGTTAATGGTTAATGGTTAATGGGTTTGAATTAATCACTTTGGGTATAGGGCGTAAAAGCATATTTATCAATCAGTAAGCTTAAATATAGTATATGCTAAATAGTTTAAAAAAATAAAATCAAAACAATTTCTATATTATGAAGCATTGGTGGAAAGTATTAGGTGCAGTTTTAGTAATTTATTCAATAATAGCAGGATTATTAATTAACGTACCCGATTTGCCTGTAATTCATCAATCAATTCGCAACATATTTTTCCATGTATGTATGTGGTTCTCGATGATTGTGTTATTGTTAATCTCTTTTGTCTATAGTATAAAGTTTCTTTCGGATACAGATATTATAAACGACTTAATTGCAGAAGAATATGCAAGAACAG
>JAUZOY010000110.1 GCA_030706235.1 Bacteroidota bacterium
TATATTATCTTACCCGCAAAACTACAATTATTTTTCCTTAACTATACAATTTCTTAAAAAAAATCAATCTGCACATTTCCTCCCTACCACAATCCATCCAATCTTGCAAAAAAAATGATGGTCATACACTGGAATAAAAGTTTTATAAAACTAAAAATTTTGAAATAATCAGTAAAGAAGTAACTTTGTAATCGACAATTTTTCTTAACAAAATTCTATTAAAAAATGATAGAGCACATTGATTTATCCGTTGTCAATTGGTCAAGAGCACAATTTGCGCTAACTGCTATCTACCATTGGTTGTTCGTTCCGATTACTCTCGGTTTGTCATTTATTATTGCTATAATGGAAAGTATATACCTGAAAACCGGCAGTGATGTATGGAAGAAAATAACTAAGTTCTGGATGAATCTTTTCGGAATAAATTTTGCCATTGGAGCAGCAACAGGGATTATATTGGAATTTGAATTTGGTACTAACTGGTCTAAATATTCCTGGTTCGTGGGTGATATTTTTGGAGCACCACTGGCTACAGAAGGTATTATGGCTTTTTTCCTTGAAACAGCATTTATTATAATTATGTTTTTCGGCTGGAACAAAGTCGGAAAAAGATTTCATCTGTTGTCTACCTGGCTTGTTGCTATTGGAGCAAGCCTTTCAGCTTTATGGATTCTGGTTGCAAATGCATGGATGCAATATCCTGTAGGCATGCATTTTAATCCTGACACTGCACGAAATGAAATGGTAAGTTTCAAAGAGGTAATACTTTCACCTGTAGCTATTAATAAGTTTTTTCATACAATTTCTTCAGGATTTGTTATCTCTGCCTTATTTGTAATTGCCGTCAGCAGTTGGTTTCTATTAAAAAACAGGAATATAATTCAGGCTACCAAAAGTATAAAGATTACATCAATTTTCGGATTAGCTACCTCATTAATGCTTGCTTATACGGGAGATGGCTCTGCCAGGATGATTACGCAAAAACAACCTGCCAAATTAGCTGCATGCGAAGGGCTATTTTATGGAAAAAAAGAAGCTGGATTAATTGTCTTCGGTTTGCTGAATCCAAATATAAATATTAATGATACAGGGAAAAAATTTATATTCAAAGCCGAGATTCCGAAGATGCTGTCATTTCTTGGATTTAGATCTGCGCAGGCTTTTGTCCCGGGAATAAATGATTTGATAAAAGGGAATGATAAGGAAAAAATATTATCTGCTACCGATAAAATCTCCAAAGGTAAAATAGCGATTAATGCATTGGCTTTATACAAAAAAGCAAAAATGCAAAAGAATCCTCATTTAGCGGATTCGGCAAGAAAAGTTTTTGAATTGAATTATCCATATTTTGGTTATGGTTTTCTGAATAATCCTCAAAGTATAATTCCGAATGTGCCGATTACTTTTTATAGTTTCCATATTATGGTCGGATTGGGATTTTATTTTATTGCTTTATTTTTATTAATTTTAGTTCTGGCATATAAAAGAAAGTTAATAAACAAAAGATACATTTTATGGATAAGTATTATTTCATTACCACTTGGTTTTTTAGCTTCTCAGGCAGGATGGATTGTAACTGAAATGGGAAGACAGCCATGGGCAATACAGGATATTTTACCAACTATTGCAGCTGTATCAAACATTGATGCATCATCTGTTATGATTACTTTTTTCCTGTTTGCCTTAATATTTACTACTTTATTAATTGCTGAAATAAAAATAATGTTATCACAGATAAAAAAAGGAATGCCGGAATAAACAATATATTTGACGCTATTAAAACAACTAAATCATTATGTTTGAGAAGCTCAGTTACTTTCAATTGCAGGAATACTGGTGGGGAATTGCTTCACTGTTAGGAGGAATACTTGCATTTTTGATGTTTGTTCAGGGTGGGCAGACTCTTATTTTTTCAGCTAAAAATGAAACTGAAAAAAGTCTGATGATTAATTCTCTTGGCAGAAAATGGAAATTCACATTTACAACTCTCGTAACTTTTGGCGGAACTATGTTTGCAGCTTTCCCATTGTTTTATGCCACAAGTTTCGGTGGTGCATACTGGCTTTGGTTTTTATTATTATTTTGCTTTATTATTCAAGCCATCGCTTTTGAATTCAGAATTAAAACAGGTAATTTTCTTGGACATAAAACCTATGAAATGTTTTTATTTATCAATGGATGTGCAGGGACAATTTTATTAGGAATAATTGTAGGAACATTCTTTACCGGCTCTGCTTTTATAAGAAACGAATATAACATATCTTCATGGCAAAATCCACTTAAAGGTATTGAAGCATTATTTAATATATTTAACATCTCATTAGGATTGAGTCTGTTTTTTCTTGCCAGAATTTTAGGCGCTTTGTATTTTATTAACAATATAAAAGATGAAAGTCTTATTCCTAAAATAATAAAGCTATTAAAATATAACTCTGTTTTCTTTTTAATTTTCTTTATTTACTTCATTATTCAACTTCTTTTGAAAGAAGGATTTGCATATGAATCTAAAACAGGGATAGTATACCTGGAAAAATACAAATATTTAAATAATATATTACAAATGCCCTGTTTGATGATATTATTAATTTCCGGAATTATCATGGTACTTACAGGAATAATAATTTCTTTATTAAAAAGCAGTACAAAAGGTATTTGGTATAGCGGTTCAGGAACGATATTAACTGTTTTTACTCTTATTTTGTGTACAGGTTTAAACAATACATGCTTCTACCCTTCCCTGATAAATCTGCAAAGCTCCCTGACTATTCAAAATGCATCATCCAGCCGTTTTACTTTAATCACAATGAGCTATGTTTCTTTATTTTTACCAATTGTTTTCGCATATATTTTTTACACATGGAAATTAATAGATAAAAATAAAATAGTTGCTGATGAAATTAAAACAGAAGAGCATGTCTATTAACAAATTTTGATTTAGAGAATCAAACAAATATTTTCATTATTTTTGATTAATTAAATGTTTAAAAAATCAAATAACTTTATTTTCCAAAAGATACTTTATATACTATATCCGAAAAAAAAACAAACATTTGCTTGTTATTAACAAATATTTCGTATATTTGTAAAAACATTCAAAAATTTAAATGGGAGGGAAAGGGAAAAAAGATATTATATTTTTAGTAGATGATGATAGTATCTACCTGAGAAGTATAGAATATTATTTCAAACAAAAATTAGGCACCCGATTCAACATCTTTTCTTTTTTGTCCGGTGAAGAATGCATTAATAATTTACATTTGAAACCTACAATTATAGTGCTTGATTATTATCTTGACGGAACACGTAAAGAAGCTATAAACGGACTGGAAGTTTTGAAAACTATCAAATCAGGAAGATATAACACAAATGTATTAATGCTTTCAATTTCAGATAGCCTTGAAATTGCAAACAACTGTATTGGTGCAGGTGCATATGACTTTGTTATTAAGAGTGAAACGGCATTGATAAAAGCCCATAATATAATTGAAAATATTTATAAGGAAACTATTATCAAAAGAAGGCTAAAATCTCAAAAGCTTCTTTACCTTATAATAATTTCCGTATTAATTTTACTTTATATATCACTATATATTATACACAAAAATTCCCCGTACTTGTTTGATTGATTCAGATTAATATCAGATATTGAACTTTTCCATCTTTTAATTAATAATAAATATTGAGAGCTATTAGCTGGTTAATTTTTAAAATAAATAATAAATAAATGAGTATTTGTATAGGCATAAGAAGAGAAGATAAGTATAAATTTGAAAAAAGGGTTGCATTAACTCCTGAATACATAGATTATCTTAAAAATAAATATGGTTATGATTTTATTGTTCAACCATCAAACAACAGAATATTCAAAGATGAAGAATTTATAAAATCCGGAGCAAGGATTCAGGATGATCTTTCCGAATGTAAAGTAATATTTGGCGTTAAGGAAATGCCGGTTAAATTTTTCGAAGAAGACAAAACTTATGTTTTCTTTTCTCATACTATCAAGTGTCAACCTTACAACATGCCAATGTTGATGAAAATGATGGATCTGAAATGTAACCTGATCGATTATGAAAAAATAGTTGATGAAGAAGGAAGAAGACTTATCTTTTTCGGAAAATATGCAGGTTATGCAGGAACAATAAATACATTATGGTCTTTAGGATTAAGATTAAATCATAAAGGTATAAAAACTCCTTTTCTAAAACTAAAACAAACTCACAATTATAATTCTCTTGAAGAAGCAAGAAAGGTTATGTCTGAATTAGGTCAGGAAATTATCGAGAAAGGCTTACCAAAAGAATTATGCCCCTTTGTAATAGGCATTACCGGCTATGGAAATGTTTCCTGCGGAGCTCAGGACATATTGAATTTATTGCCTACCAAAGAAATATCCCCGGAAGAACTGCTTGAACTAAAAGGACGTGAAGATTTGCCTAACAATATTATCTATAGAGTTATTTTTAAAGAAAAAGATATTTCAGTCAGAAGAGATGGTAAAGAATTTGTTTTGGAAGATTATTACAAAAATCCCTCTTTATTTAAAAATAATTTCCGTCAGTATGTACCTCAATTAAGTGTTCTTCTTAATTGCATGTATTGGACAAAAGAATATCCGCGTATTATTTCAAAAGCATTTCTGAGTGAAATATTTTCCAACGGTGAACCAAAATTGCAGGCTATAGGTGATATAAGCTGTGATGTAAATGGTTCTGTAGAATGTACGGTAGAAGCTACAGAAATTGAAAATCCAATCTATGTTTACAATCCATCTGAAGAAGATGTTACTTACGGATATGAAGGAGAGGGTATGCTTGTAATGGCTGTTGATATACTTCCAAGTGAATTACCAAGAGAAGCTTCTGAATCATTCAGTAAAGTTCTTATCAATTTTCTAAAGCCTATTGCTGAAGCGGATTATAAGGTAAATTTTAATGATTTGCAACTTCCTATGTCCCTAAAAAACGGCATGATTCTTCATAAAGGAGAATTAACTCCTTCATATAAATATATTGAAAATTGCCTGGACCAGGTTATTTCACGAAAATAAATGATTCTTTAATACTATCCCAGATCGATTCTGATTCACTACTGGCAATATTATATGTTACTTTATCTAAGAAATAATTCACCAGAGTTTTAACATACTTTGGTGAATTTTTAAGCATGTAGCTATCAACCACATAATTTATTGTCAATGCAATTCCCTGACGTAGTAATGTTTGGTTATCCTTTTTATTTGCGAATAAAGAAGAAAATAGCCTTATAAGAAGATTTGAAGGTCTGAGATATTCATTAACCTGTATCATATCATATTTAAGTTCCACCTCAATAGCATTAAGGTGTTCTTTTTTCAGACGAATTTCCTTATTTAAATCTTCCAGAGACTCAATTTTGTTCTTTATCATCGGATTCCTTAAAAAATTGTTTTATAAAATTATTGACAAGTGGTCGTTTGATATACTTTTCCTTGATAACTATAAAAATCAAACCTAATCCTGCATATAACATAGTTACAACTATAAAACCATATAAAAGATTATTATAACACTGGGATATATAAATTCCCAGACATATGCTTGCAAAGAGGATAAAAAACAATACTATAAATACTAAAATCAGGTTTGTAATCAAACCCGAAAGAATATTGGCAAGTTTACCTGAAGAATTCAATTGTATTATATCAATACGGGTATTAATATAATCTTTAATATGCTCAATAAGATTAGTGAAAACAGGTTTGTCTTCTTTCATTTATAATATATTATATTTATGTTTACAGAAAAGTAATATTCTAAAAAAAATAAAGCCTCAAAAAACTGGAATCTTTTGAGGCTTTATTATAATTAACTTTCAGCTTCTTCAGATTTTCCACCTTTTTTTGTCATTTCCTTTATCTTATTTAAAGCGTCTTCACCGATTTTTTTTGCTGAATCAGCAATTTTCTTTCTTGTATCTTTTCCTTTTTCCGGTGCAAAAAGAAGACCTGCTGCAAGTCCTGCTGCTGCTCCTGCAATTAAAGCAAGAACTACTTTACCGTTTTTGTTCATAAATTATTATTTTAATCGTTGTTAATTAATTGAATTCTGCGTTTCAAAACTTACCTGCAAATATACGCAATCTTATTAAAATAAATTTGTCTTTATTCTTAAATATTTTACAAAATTAATCCCATTCTCATTTCATCCGCCGTTAATAAAATGAATATTAATCAATTATTCTCAAAACAATTAATCTTAAAATTTAAAATATAAAAGTGATTTTTATTTATTCAGACATTTTCCTATAAAAATGTCCTTACTTCCTTTACTTTTAATCTGAACATTATCAAAAGTAAAAGTATCTTCAAAACTTCCTGCAAAATAAATATTACCTTCTTTATCTATTCCAATACCATCAGCTCTTTCTCTCATTGAACCTCCACCGCAAATAACCCATTCTACAGATCCATTCGGATTAAATTTAGCAATAAAAACATCAAGATCTCCATTGCTTGTATATTCTTTATCGCCAATTCTGGCAGTACTTTTGAAATACCCTGTAACATATGAATTTCCAGATTTATCAACAGTAATTGCCAAACCTCCATCATGATCCGGACCACCTTCTGACTTTGCCCATTGAAGAATTCCATTACTGTCATATTTTGCAATAAACATATCAAAAACACCTGCACTTTTCAATTTGATATTTTCATCAAAACTAACAGTTTCACTACTGAATACCCCTGTTATGTAGACATATTTACCGGATGGTTCCACCACAACCGACCTTGCATTTTCGGTACTTTCACCTTCAGCACTTTTTATCCACTCTAATTTTCCGTTTGTATTATATTTTGCCAGAAAAATATCCTGACTACCACTACCCTTCATAGTAATATTATCAAATTTCGCATCTTTTTCTATACCTCCGGCAATATAACTATTTCCATTATAGTCAGTGGAAATACTAAAACAATCATCATTTCCTTTTGAGCCTCCGGAATTTGCCCATAAAATCTTACCATTTTCAGAATTAATTTTGCATATAAATATATCTTCACCTCCAGAACTTGTCAGTGATTTATCTCCGAAATTTGCTGTACCTTCAAACTTTCCGGTAATATAGCAATTTCCCTTTCCGTCTAAAGAAATAGAACGCCCTAAATCATTGCCCTTTCCACCTATATTAATTACCCATTCAATAATTCCATTTGAATTATATTTCGCAACAAAAATATCTGTCTTACCATTACTTGAAACTTCTTTAGAATCAAAGACAGCTTTACCTTCAAAAAAGCCAATAACATAACAATTTTCGTTTTTATCTACAGCAACGCCCTGTCCATCATCATCAGTACTGAGACTACCGGCTTGATTCGCCCATTTGAATTTACCATTCTTATCATATTTTGCAATAAAGACATCTTCATGTACACTATTTTTAAGTTTTGTAGTGCCAAAAAATCCATCACCTTTGAAGTATCCTGTAACAAATATATTTCCGGAATCACTTACTGCAATACCAAATCCTCTGTCTTCCGCACTACCTCCTGCTTGTTTCAACCACTGGATCTTTTGAGAATATACCATTGTGAAACAAAAGCTTAAAAACAAAGTAAAAAACAAACTTCTATAAATTTTCATAAATGAATTATTCGGTTTATTAATATTGCAAAGTTATAAAATGTTTAAAAATTCTATAAAATAAAACACTATTTATAAAGTAAAACAACCGGCTATATTTACATGTTGCTAAAAAGTTATTATTTATTATTGAAGTATTTTTAATAACTTTGCAAAACTAAGTAATAATTATCTATTTAAGACATTGAATTTAAATAAATGGATAGCGCTGAAGACAATAAAAATTCTGTAAAAGAATTAATTCATAAGATTGGATATTTAAAAAAAATTTTATTAAAACACTGGTTAATAATATTTTCAGTGTCAATTATTTTTGCAAGCTTAGGTTTATTGTATTCCATATATAGCAAACCTACTTATATCGCAACTATCAGTTTTTCATTGGAAGATCAGGACGAGATGGGAGGTATGGCAGGTCTGGCCAGCCAGTTTGGAATTAATATCGGAGGAGGCAGTAATGAAGGTTTATTTAGTAACAGCGAGAATATTATAGCATTATTTGAAACAAGACAAATAATTAAAAAAGTACTTTTTACCGAAGAAAAGATAAACAACAGAAAGCAACTTCTTATTAATCATTATCTTGATTTTAATGAATATTTAGATAAATGGAAAAAAGATAAAGTTCTGAAAAACTTTGATTATTTCAAATCTGAAAATGTACCATTAACAAGATTACAGGACAGTGTTATTAGCGGTTTTTATCAGGAAATTGTAGAAAATAATTTAGATGTATCCAAACCTAACAAAAAAGCCAATATTATTACAGTTACTTTAAAATCAAAAGATGAATTATTTTCAAAACTTTTTGCTGAAAATCTCACCGAAGTTGTAAGTGATTATTTTTCTGAATATAAAACTAAAAAAGCCAGAGAAAATGTAAAAATAATTCAGAACAGATCTGACTCTGTTAAACGAGCTCTTTCTGCATCTGAATATGAGCTTGCCGTTTTCAAAGATAGAAATCAGAATCTCATAAAAGCAGAAAGCTATTTATCTCAGGTAAGATTAGCCAGGGATGTTGAAATTCTAAATATCATGAATACTGAAATAATCAAAAACCTTGAACTGGCTAAGATGGCTCTTCTTAATAAAAAACCATTAATACAAATTATTGATTACCCTGTACTCCCGCTCGAAAGAAAAAAATTACGTAAAAAACATGGAATTTTAATATTCGGAGCATTGGGTTTCTTTATGATTAGCGGATATATTATTGGTAAAGATTTGTTAAAAAAGACATTACAATCATAAACTTTAGGCATCAATATGATAGCAGCTATTATACAGGCAAGAACAGGATCGACAAGATTTCCAAATAAGGTTTTTGCAAATTTATGTAATAAACCATTGATCTGGCATGTAGTAAACAGGTTAAAATGGAGTAAAAAAATAGATACGGTTATTCTTGCAACTACAACCAATCCCCAAGATGATACTTTATATTCCTGGGCAATTAATAATAACGTAGACGTATACAGAGGTAGTGAGAATGATGTTTTAGGACGTTACTATTCTGCAGCTAAAAAATTCAAGGTTGATAAAATTGTTAGAATTACAGCTGATGACCCATTTAAAGACCCGGAAATAATTGACAAAGTGATCGAATTATTGGAATCTGAAAACCTTGAATTTGCATATAATAATAATCCTCCATCTTTTCCCGAAGGCCTTGACACAGAAGTATTCATTTTCAGCGCTATAGAAAAAGCATTTTACGAATCCAAAGATCCTTTTGAAAGAGAGCATGTTACACAATATTTTTACAGACATCCTGAACTTTTCAGACAAAAAAATCATTCATATAATAAAAATATTTCTAATCTAAGATGGACTATAGATACTGACATTGATTTTAAACTGGCTGAATTTATATATTCAAAATTATATAAAGATGAAGAAATTTTCCTTTTGAATGATATTCTTAATATTTTGGATACAAATCCTGAAATGAAACAAATCAATCTGGGTGTTAATAGAAGTGCAATGTATAAATAAATAAATAAATAA
>JAUZOY010000111.1 GCA_030706235.1 Bacteroidota bacterium
CATAACTTTGCTTGCTGACTAAAGTTCTCAATAAATTATCCATCTTTTCTTTAGGTGTTTTTGGATAAATTAACTGAGGTAATTTTTTTATTAAATAATTTAGTGAAATATCAACGTTAGGAGAATCAATTTCATTTAGTTGATCGTTAATAATTGCACCGGCAAAAATATGTTTATTAGATTTAAAGAATTCACCTTCTTTAAATTGTTCGAAATCTTTATCTATAATTATTAATCTTTTTTTATTATTAACTGTTTTAATGTAATAACTCCATCCACAAACTAAAGCAACATCACAGTCTTCAGCATGCAATCCGGTAATTAAACATTTGTCTGTCTTGTAATTGCTCATTTTTTATAAAATTATATATTTACTTCTTTCCTTAATTCCTCAAAAACCCTAACTCATAAACCTTCGGCTGCAATTTTTCTGTCAATACTTTGTACGCATAATCAAAACCTTAAAATTCACCGGAGCAAAATTCCCAATCGCATTTCTAACCTGCAAAACTTTTCTTACCTGAAACCATCCAACATCCGCTCTGTTAAGTTTCAGTTCATCTCTAATAGTTTTTATATCCATATTTGCAAATACGTCCACCATAATTACTCGTTTAGCATTAAATAAATAATGTGCGGAGAAAGAATCCAAGCGGCGACCTCATCATATAAGCCTTTCCTCCAATAACTTCATCCAGAAAAATCTCAATTGCTGCAAACAATGTTGCATCCTCATGGCTATATTCAGGTGCATCAAGCTTCACACTTAGATTAATGTCTTTTATATCTTTATTCTCAAGCTTAATAAACTCTGTAGTTGTGCAGTTAATTAATCCGTTACTTCCTTTGGAGACTGGTTCATACTTTCCGGTTTTCTCATTTAAACCATAATCAGATATCGAAAACAACGACAATCTTATTCTGAAATGAGTAGCTCCCGGTGATTTTTTCATCAGATCCGTTGGATTATAATCCGGAATATGCATATCAAGTTTCAGATTTTCTTTATCAAGTTTCAGGAAATATTTAGTATCAAAATTATTCATTCTGCATCTGTAAAGACCCGTCCCGTTTCTCAATTTAAGGGTCGGATGCAACTGCAATTCATCCAGAAATTCCTTGTTTTTTGATACTACAATCTTTCTCTTTCCCTTGTCACCATCATCTGCAATTGCAAAATTAATAAAAATACTTACCAGTTTTGGATGCAGAAAACTTATCAAATTCCCATCAGAGACCTGTGATAATAATTCTGTAAAAACCTTGGCAACACTCGAACAACCTCCGAATTCTTTACCCGCCTTCCTTGAATTTTCAAATTCCTTACTGGTTTGTACCTGTTCTGGAGTAGGTCCGGGTTTAAGTCTTACAACCTTTTTCCCGTTTCTCCTATAATAGTTCCTGTCACCTAAGGTACCTTCAAAATCATCAAAAGGGTTATTATTCTTTGCCATAATTCTTAGGTTTTTATTGTAATTTTTTCTCCTACAAAATTAACAAAAATATTATTTATAAATAGAAACAATTTTATTACCTTTGCGTTTACTATAATATTAATAGATTTAAAATTTAAGCTATTAATACCCGAACGTCTTTGAAATACAACAAAAAGGAAATAAAAAATCCTTCTATTCCATATATACTCCGGATTTATTCCGGGTTTACTCCAGGTTTATTCCGACTATACTCCAACTATATTCCAAGTTAATTCCAATTTTATACCATTTATTTGCCAGAGTAATAAGGTATTTACATAATACTTACAGAACATTTAACTAATATTAACAACATATTTGATACATATTA
The DNA here is from genome assembly GCA_030706235.1 of Bacteroidota bacterium. Taxonomy (GTDB): domain Bacteria; phylum Bacteroidota; class Bacteroidia; order Bacteroidales; family GWE2-29-8; genus JAUZOY01. The sequence goes on from JAUZOY010000111.1 coordinate 1,807, forward strand.
ATGAAATAAAATCACCTTATTAAAAAGTATCTGAAATATTCCCAACTTCAATAAAACCATACATCGACTCATTGCTGATCTTATTTGTAATCCTTACTAAAAAGTTGAGAAAAGCTTACGTTGAACGGTTTGGTCCTATTGGTTCAAGAGAATTTTCGCTAAGGTCTGCTATTCCCGGACTATATCTTCTCAACAGTTTCAGTAAAAGTTCAGGGAAGAAAAAAGATGATGGATTTATAATATTATTGATCACTCAAGGAATAAATACAAATTTATCTTTGGGCTAAAGCCCTAATAATAAGACTACTTAATTAACCCCGGCATTAATGCTGGGGTTAGTATAAGTGCAACAATATAATTGACTTTAGTCCTGACAATTACATATTAGTGTAAGTTTATTTTGGAAATAAAAGTTTCAGGCTCAAAAGTATTTTAGTCGAAAATGAAACTGACGTTAAAGTCGGCACCCATATAATGTTAATAAAAAGTGGAAAACATAGCTGGTCCTTTATGCCAAATCATTCCGGCAAAATAACATTTTTAGTTTTTCAGGGAGAACGGCTCAGGTGTAACCGGAAAATAACACTACATTATTTTCGGCAATTAGTCGTACATTGATTTCGGAAAATAAGAATACATGATATTTCACTTGGCGGAAAAATTGATTCATAAAATTCCTGTAAAAGAGCCGGGTAAACCGGGGGTAAAACCGTACTAATTCCCTATTAAAGCCGTATCTGTCATCCGGCGCATTCTGGAGAGCTACTTTTGTAAAAATAATTTATTAGTATTAAATAATATTTTGTATCTTTGCAAGGCATGTTAGTGTTTTGAAATATATTAAAAAATTGATTTAATAGTTATTGAAAAACAATTAATTAACTTATGATTTTTTTATGAAAGCAGCAATAAAAATATTTACAATTCTTTTCACTCTTCATTTTTCACTTTTAGCTATTAACTCAATTGCTCAAGCTCCAGATTGGGACTGGGCAAAAAGTGTTGGCGGAAAGGGTAATGATTGTGGGAAATCCGTTGCAATGGATGCAACAGGGAATTCATACATTACCGGAACATTTAGTAGTCCCACTATCACTTTTGGGTCAACTACCCTGAAAAATGCAGATAGTACAGGTAATACAAGTGAGATTTACCTTGTAAAATATGATCCTACAGGTAATGTACTTTGGGCAAAAAGTGCAAGTGGATTGGGTGTGGATTATGCAAATTTTGTTACCGTTGATCCTAACGGAAATATATATATTGCAGGTTATTTTTCCAGCTCCACCATTTCATTTGGTAATATTAAATTAACTAATACAGGGATGGAAGATATATTTCTTGCAAAATACGATGCCAAAGGAAATGTAATTTGGGCTACAAGTATCGGAGGAACGAAGAATGATGAGGCAAAATCTGTTGCAGTAGATGCAACCGGAAATATATACATTACAGGAATATTTAGTAGTCCCACCATAACTTTGGGATCCACAACCATGACTAATGCAGGTGAAAACGATATTTTCCTTGTTAAATATGATATTTCAGGAAATGTTCTTTGGGCAAAAAGCGCTGGGGGAACTGATTATGATTATTCAAATTCAGTTGCTGTGGATACAGCAGGAAATTCATATATAACCGGATATTTTAATAGTCCTACCATTACTTTTGGATCCAAAAACTTGATGAATGCAGTAGGAAGCATTATTTACATTGCAAAATACGATAAATCAGGTAATGTAATTTGGGCAAAATCTGCCGGAGAAAGTAGTTATGGTAATGGGAATTCTATAACTGTGGATTTTACCGGAAATATTTATATTACAGGGGGTTTTTTAGGTACCGCTATTTTTGGCTCTACAGTTCTGACGAATGCAGGTTCCCCTTGGGGGAATGTTTTCCTTGCCAAATTCGATGCCAACGGAAATATTATCTGGGCGAAAGCTGCCGGTGGAACAAAAAAAGATAGATCTTATTCGGTAGTAGCAGATGCTTCCGGAAATGCATACATAACAGGATATTTTAAAAGTCCTACCATTACATTTGATAATATTACATTGACGAATTCAGGTGGTAGTAATATCTTTCTTGCGAAATATGATGCAAATGGAAATGTTCTTTGGGTAAAAAGCAATTTAGCAAACGCTAGTGTAACTACTAATTCCCTTAATTTAGATGCAACCGGAAATATTTACATAACAGGAACTTTCATTAGTTCAATACTCGCCTTAGACTCTATTACCCTTAAGAATTCTGATAGTACAGGTAATACTAATGATATTTTTCTTGCAAAACTCGGCACCGTAATATCTACTTGTAAAGCTTACGCCGGAAAAGATATAATTACATATCCCGAAAAAAGTACAACTCTGACAGCTACAGGCGGTACAAACTATTCATGGAATACAGGTGGTAAAACTTCCTCAATTATCGTCAGCCCAACCATAACAACAACTTATACCGTAACAGTAACAGCAGGCAACTGCACATCCTCTGATGCTGTAAAAGTAACAGTCAACGGAGGACAGATTCCTCCAAACTGGGTTTGGGCAAAAAGTGCCGGAGGTTCAGGTTATGATATTGCTCCTACATCTTCGATTAGTGTGGATGTCAACGGAAATGCATATATAGCAGGATGGTTTAAGAGTTCCTCGACCATTTTTGGTACTACTGTCCTGACAAATTCAGATAGTACAGGCAATACAAGTGAAATTACACTAGTAAAATATGATAAATCAGGTATTTTACTTTGGGCAAAGAGTGTAAGGGGAAAAGGTAATGATTATTTGAATTCAATAACAGTTGATAAAGCAGGAAATATATATATTACAGGATTTTCCTATAGTCCCTCAATCACCTTTGACACCATCACTCTCACAAATTCAAATTCCGGTAAATGCTGCTTTTCTTTTCTGTCGAAATATGATCCTGATGGGAAAATTCTATGGGCTAAAAATATAGGAGGAAATCAAAGCATTGCAACATATTCAGTTACTACTGATATTGCCGGAAATGTATATATTACGGGAACTTTCTATAATATCAATATTACCTTTGGCTCCACTACCCTGACAAATGCAGACAAAACTGGTAAAACTCAAGATATTTTCATTGCTAAATATGATATCACAGGAAATATTCTATGGTCAAAAAATGTCAGTGGAATAAATAATGATTATGCTTTTTACATTGTTGCTGATACAACCGGAAATATATACATTTCAGGGAAATTTTATAGTCCGGCAATTACTTTAGACACAATTATTCTGTATAAAACAAAAGGAGTAAATTCCGATATTTTTCTTGCCAAATATTCTGACAACGGGAATATTCTCTGGGCAAAAAACTTCGGAGGAAAGTTTTATGACTGGGCATCACCCATTGCTGTAGATCTAACAGGAAATATTTACATCACTGATTGTTTCAATAGTACCAAACTCACCATCGACTCTACTACTCTGACAAATGCAGGCAGTGATGATATTTTCCTTGCAAAATACGATGCCAATGGAAAAGTCATCTGGGCAAAATCTACCGGCGGAACAGGTTCTGATTGGCCGAAATCCATAGCTGTAGATGGAATAGGAAATCCATACTTATGCGGGTATTTTGAAAGTCCAACCATCACTTTTGACAATACTATTTTAACAAATACAGGTAAAAATGATATTTTCATTGCTAAATACGATACCACCGGGAATATTCTATGGGCAACAAGCGTTGGAGGACCTGGAGTTGATATTGCGTCATCAGTTGCGATGGATGCAACAGGAAACGCATATATAGCAGGATATTTTTATAGCCCAGTGATCACTTTCGGTTCCAATACACTGGTAAATGCAGATTTATCAGGTAATTCTTCAGATATTTTCCTGGCAAAACTAGGTAAATCAAACGAAGTTGGTATTGAAAAGATAAGAATTAAAGATGATGAATTGATGGTATATCCTAATCCATCAGATGGGAGGATTTCAATTGAAGTGAATAATAGTGAAATAAAACAAGTTCAGCTTAGAGTTATAAACATAATGGGACAAATTGTAATGTCCCAAAGCAGAACTTTCAATAATAGAATAACACAAATAGACCTCTCAACAATTCCTGCCGGGATTTATAATGTTGTGGCAACAGCGAGTAATGGGAAAGTTTTTAATACCAGGATTATTGTGATTTAAGACTTAACCAAACTTGATTAAATAGATTTGTAACTCTTTTACTATGAGTGATATACAAATTCATTTTCTATTTTTCGGGTACAACATAAAAAATGATTTATATTTGCAGTATAAATAAAAAATGAATTATAAAATTAACGATTAATAAGCCGGAGTGTTTATATTAAAAAAATTAATAAATATGAAATTTGTATTTATAATTTTAGGGATTATTTTAACTTTTTGTGCATATAGTCAGAAAATTTTGGATAATAGTGCTAATGTTTATACAATTGTGGAAAGGATGCCTGAATTTCCAGGAGGTGAAGAAAAATTACAAATATTTTTTTGAAAAATATTCATTATCCTGATTCTGCAAAAAAGGCAGAAGTTGAGGGAAGAGTTTTTGCTTCTTTAATAATTAAAGCGGATGGTAAAATTGATAGTATTAAAATTGTCAAGGGATTATGTGAATGTTGCAATAAGGAAGTGATAAGAGTAATAAAGAAAATGCCAAAATGGAAAGCAGGAATGTTAGGAACTGGAGAACGGGTAGCTGTTAAATTAGTACTTCCAGTTAGTTTTAAACTTTTTGATCATACAAATGAGTATTCCGAAATTGATAGAAAAGTCTTGCAAATTCCTGACTCGTTAACTAAAACAACAGAAAATATTGCAAGTTATATAACTGCTAACTTTAAAGACGACAAAGATAAGGCAAGGGCAATATTTATATGGGTAGCGACAAATATACAATATGATGTTGAAAATATGTTTGCGATAAACTTCTATGAAAAAAGAGAAGAAAAAATAGCTAAGTCATTAAAAACAAAAAAGGGAATTTGCGAAAACTATGCTTCATTGTTTAACGATATTTGCATCAAATCTGGAATTAAATCCTTTGTAATAGAAGGCTATACAAAACAAAACGGATTTACAGATTATATTCCTCATACATGGTGTGCAGCTAATATTGATAGTTCATGGTATCTTTTTGACCCTACATGGGGATCCGGTTATGTTGAATCAGGAAAATTTTACAGGAAAATTAATAATGACTTTTTCAAAGTAAATCCATTAACTCTTATTAAATCTCATATGCCATTTGATTATTTATGGCAATTTCTATATAATCCTTTAACAAATCAGGAATTTTATGAAGGGAAAAGACAAGAAAATAAATCTTTAACATATTTTAACTTTGTTGATTCGATCAATTTATATGAGAACCAAAATCATATTGACCAGCTGATATCATCTGCATACAGAATTGAGAAAAATGGAATAAAAAATTCAATGATTTTTGACAGATTGCAACATATAAAAATAGAAGTTGAAAATGATAGACAAACTAAAAAAATTAATCTATACAACTCAGCAGTTTCTGACTACAATGACGGTATAAATAAATTAAATGTCTTTTTCAATTTTAAAAACAAACAGTTTACTCCTAAAAAGACTGATTCTGAAATTAAAAGTATGGTAGATTCTTCTGACTATAAATTTACATGTGCAAAAGTTAAATTAGGAAATATTAATAATCCTGATCCAAATACTGCAAACATGATAAAACAACTTACCAAATCAATTGATGCTGCTGCAGCTCAGGCCAAAGAACAAAAAGACTGGCTAATAATATATTTTTCTAAACCAAAGTCATTACGAAAATCAATGTTCTATATCAGAATGAAATAGGAATTAAAGTATTTAGAAGAATTGACATTATATCAGAAACAGGATTTAATTCAGTTTAATATCTTATTTAAAGTTAAAATACCGGGTACAAGACTGAAACATAAAGATATTAATGATAACTGTGAAAATGCATTAACACAGGGTGTTGTCCGGGCTGAGTTTTCCCAAATCTTCAAACTGAAAAAGAATTTTAATTGGGGCTAATGTCTTTGAAAATAAAAGCATAAAGAAAAATTATTATGTAGTCCCTGACAGGATAATAAGAGTTGATTAAGATGAAAATTAATTGTGAATAAAGATTGATAAAATATGATGGTTATCAGATAATTGGAATGTGAATTGATGTTCTTTGCATACAAAGGCAAATTATATCCTCTATGGTAGTAAGAAACACATGCTTATTAATATTTTTGAGAATAAATCAATGCCTTTCTATAAATTTGGAGAGATAATATATTTAAAAAAAATTGAGGAGTCTCATTTTGTTGAATTTATATGTAACAACTTTGCTAAAACGGGTAAGAAAATAAACCCGTCGCAGGCATTGAAAATAGCTCAAATTGTAGAATGCGAGCCATATTATGTCCAGCAACTTTCGCATATTGTATGGATAAATACGGAAAAGGAAGTGGATGAGAATATTATAGAATCATCAATAGAAGATTTAATAGACCAAAATGCCATATTTTATCAAAGGGAATTTGAAGATCTTTCTTATTATCAAATCCAATTCTTAAAAGCTCTCATTAATAAAGTGAAAAATTTCAGCTCTAAAGATGTTATAAATAATTATAATTTGAACAGTTCTGCAAATATATCGAAAATAAGAAAATCGCTTGAACATAAGGATATTATAGATATTAAGGATAATATACCGGAATTTATCGATTCTGTATTTAAGTTATGGATAATAAGAGCTTTAAAAGTGTAATTTATTAAATGTAACTTTAGGGTTAGTAACCGGGAAGTTATAAAAATAATATTTAATTGTGGATGGTAAAATGTGAATGAAAAAGAATTGAAATAAAGGTGAAACACATGGTTTTCTGTTCACAAAAATAGCATAAATCTTAAATCCCGAAAAATACAACTGATAGTTGTTAAATAGCAACTAAAAATAGCGTAATTACAACTAAAAGTATCTGTAATTTGCTGATCCTTAAAATGAATCATAGTATCTTTGCAGTGTCGAAAAAATAAAAAAACAGTAGTTATGCTAAATTCTAAAATTATTGGCAATAAAATTGCCGAAGCACGAAAGAAAATAAATATTTCTCAAGCACAGCTTGCCCAGCGTCTATCTATCAGTTCACAGGCAGTCGGAAAGTGGGAGAGGGGAGAATCAATGCCGGATATTATTACATTGAATCGTCTGGCGGAAATATTGGGTGTTGACCTTAACTATTTCTCAGAAAACTTCCAATCTGCTGATACTGAAATTGCACCCGTAGAGTCTTTTATTAAGCAACCGGTTGAATTACCATCCGGAAATCATAAGAAAAAGCTTAACTGGGATATGTCAAGTGGGAACTGGGTGGATGCTGACTTTTCCGGGTTGAAAAACCTGAATGATAAATTCAGTTCTTCCAACATGCAACGCTGCAAGTTTATCGGTTCCGATTTGTCGGGACTTATTCTAAAAAGCAATAACGTTGATAGCTGTGACTTTTCAGGTTCCAACATCTGCAGTAGCCATATTCAAAGATCCAACTTAGGCAACAATATATTTAAGGACTGTAAATTGAAAGAAGCAGAATTTTCAGAAAGTAACATCAACGGATGTGATTTTTCCGGCGCCGATTTTACAGGAACAGAATTTTCAAAAAGCTTTATCAGCGGCTGCGATTTTACAGGTGTTGATTTTAACGGAGCAGTATTTAAATCCGGTGGCATCCAGAACAACCAAAGTGATAATGCAGTTTGGAACAGCACTTCATTTAATGATATGTGGATTGTACG
>JAUZOY010000112.1 GCA_030706235.1 Bacteroidota bacterium
ATTAACAGAATAGAATGGCTTACATAATCGTAATATTATGCTTAAAGATCTGATATTATTATGAAGATCAATAATATAATCAAAATTTTCAAGAGCCAGACTTTCAACAAGTAAAGAAAATTCTTTTTTCCTGTATGTATGTATTTTATCTATATAAGGATTATTGCTAATTACATCTGCAAATTGATATTTTGTAAGAAAATGTACTTCAAAATCTTTATGTTGTTCCTTTAAGCAACGAACAACAGGGGTGGTAAGTACAATATCACCAATTGAACTGAATCTGATTATAAGAAGCTTCAAAAGAATTGATAATTGAGTTTAACTCTATCGTTTTTTTAATTTTTTACAGCATCAAGTCCTGCTTTTAATGCAAGAATATTTAATTTAACCAATTCTTCACCTTTTTTACCAAACAAAGAATTAATTCCTTTTTCGAATTTTTCGAAAAGAATCCCAATATATGGTATTGATGCGCCCAAAATTACCATGTTTGCAGATTTTGGTGATTGCAACTCTTTTGCAATATTGTCCGCATCGATCAAAACACTTCTTTTAAGACTTTTAATTATATTGTAAATTTCATTAATATCCGGATAATCAGGGATATTTTTAAAAGGAGTAGTATTTGATATTACCCATCCTTCGTCGGAAAGCATAGGTAAGTATCGCAATGACTCCATTGGTTCTATAGAAATAATTAAATCAGCTTTTCCTGAAGGAATAAGGTCTGACGCTATTTCTTTATCAGATATACGCAAATGTGATTGGACATCTCCTCCTCTTTGGCTCATTCCATGTACTTCAGCCTGTTTAACAAAAAGTCCTGAATCAAGTGCTGCATATCCTATAATTGCAGCGATGGAGAGTATCCCCTGACCACCAACTCCTGCTAAAATAATATCCTTCTTCATTTTATATTTTTGTATTATTATTTCTTTAACTTTTCTCTCATTCTTTTATTGAGCGTTTGAACGCATTCTCTTGTAGGAATAATAACGGAAACACCATTATATTCTAGTTCTTCATTAATTATCCTGATATTTTCTTCTGTTTTATTTTTAAGGGGTTTAATTATTCTTATATGTTCTTCTTCTACTCCAAGCCCCTTACAAATATTTTCTATTTTTCCGGTAGCTGCAGATGGCTGACCACCAGTCATTCCGGTTGTAGAATTATCAAGAATAATAATTGTCACAGGTGTTTTTTCATTCACACAATCAAGTAATCCGGTAATTCCGGAATGAGTAAAAGTTGAATCTCCTATTACTCCGACTGATGGTATAAGCCCGGCATCTGAAGCACCTTTGGCCATAGTAATTGAAGCCCCCATATCTACACAGCTGTAAATAGCTTTTAAAGGTGGAAGAGCGCTTAACGTATAACAGCCTATATCTGAAAATACCCTACCTGCAGAATATTTACTCATTGCTTCATTTAAAGCCTCAAAAGAATCTATATGTGGACAACCGTTGCAAAGTGCCGGTGGTCGTTGAGCAACAATTTCAGGTATTTCAGGACCTTTCTGATCTTTAAATCCAAGTGCAATACCAACAATATTAGGATTTAATTCACCATCCCTTGGCAATGTTCCATCAAGTCGTCCTTTTATTTTAATTCCTAATTCCAGAAAACCTTTAAGATTTTCCTCAATTAAAGGATACCCTTCTTCTATTACAATTAATTCTGAACATTCCTCATACATTTTCAAAATCATCCTTTCAGGCAGAGGATATTGAGTGATTTTTAGCAATGGGTAAGGGATTATTCTCTCGGGATAGTTTTCCATAACATAATTATATGCGATTCCACTTGTAATTATCCCTATACTTTTATCCTTCCCATCAAAATATTTATTAAACCCTGAATCTGCAGATTCTTTCTCAAAAATCACCTGATCCTGAAGTAATTTTTTATATCTTTTTCTGGCAATAGCCGGTAATAAAATAAACTGATGCGAATCCTCCGGAATATTAATTTTATTTTGTTGTCGCACTTCTGTATTTCTTTCAATTACAGATCTTGAATGTGCCATTCTTGTAGTTATCCTCATTAATACAGGTACTTTCAACTTCTCAGAAAGATCAAACCCATAATGAACCATATCATAGGCTTCTTGTTGATTTGATGGTTCAAGAATAGGAAGCATCGCAAATTTACCCAAAAATCTTGAATCCTGTTCGTTTTGTGATGAATGCATTGACGGATCATCTGCAGATACTATTATTAATCCACCGTTAGCACCTGTTATTGCCGAATTAATAAATGGATCTGCTGCAACATTTAATCCCACATGTTTCATACATACCATTGCACGCTTACCTGCATATGACATCCCGATTGCAGCTTCCATAGCTGTTTTTTCATTGGCTGACCATTGAGAATGTATTCCAAGTTCATTTGCTTTTTTAGATCTCTGAACATATTCTGTTATTTCGGTAGAAGGTGTCCCCGGATAAGCATATATCCCTGACAATCCTGCATCTATGGCGCCCTGCGCTATCGCTTCGTCACCTAAAAGTACTAATTTCTGCATCGTATTCTTTATTTCACATTTTTTTACAAACCTACAAAAAAAATAAAAATGAATTAAAAAATAAAGAAAGATTTACTTAGAAATTAATCAATCTGAAAAATGATATTTTCCAGTGTCAAACATTTAATATCAATTAAAATATTATTTTTGTGCAAAAATACTCCCAAAATGGAAATGAAATGAGAAAATACACTTATATATCAGGACTTTTTGCTGCTTTATTATTATTGATAAGCGCAATAATTAAAATTATAAGTCTTCCGATTTATACATTAAGTAATATAACATTGATTTCAGGAATTTCATTAATATGCATTGTGTATTTGCCTTTGCTTTACATAGATAAGATGAAAGATGTCGAAAGTAAACGGGAAAAATTACATTATACAACCGGAATCATTTCTGCATTTCTTATAATATCAGGAGTACTGTTCAGATTAATGGATTGGAATCCGGGCAGATTAATCCTCTATTCAGGTGTTTTTATTTTTGGAATTTTCACATGCATCATGTTTGTAATTAGTCATAAAGAAACAAACATAATAAAAAAATATAACATATTAAATTCTATTATTTTTTTTATTATAATTGCTACATTATTTAGCATATTTTATAATAACAGAGTAGGTAAAAAAGTATTTTCAGGTTTTAATGTAATTGACAATAACATACTTGAAACAAATATAAAATTAGGAAAAAATATTGATTTTGTTCTGAAACAATTCAAAGAGATTAATGATAAAGATAACTCTAAATTAACAAATTATAATAATGCATTAAAAGTATCCGGACAAAGCGATGATCTTGTTTTATTTATTAATAATCTGAGATCCGAATTGATAACTTCTACGGGAAATGTTTCAAAAGAATCCTATCCAAAACTCAGAATAAGTGAAATTAATTCTGTTGAAAATTATAACAAACCGATGAAAATATTAATCGGCGTTAAAAAGAATGACTGGAACGGAAAGGGTAAAGTTTTGAAAAACAAGATTAATGATTATACAATAAACATTAAAAAAATACTTTCTAAAAAGGATAGAAATCTAATTTGTTTATGCATAAATACTGAAGATAAAATTTTAAATAATCATAATAAGAAAGTTAGTTGGGAATGGAATAATTTTATTAATTCTACACTTGCTGCTGACATTGTTATTCTCGATAATTTAATATCTGATATCAGATATACTGAATATCAGGCCATAACCTATTTATATATGCATTCCACACACAATGAATTAAATAATGAGTGAAATTAAAAATAACTACTTAAATTTTTTAGATTTAAGAAAAAAATATCAGACATTTACATACGAATCATTCTCAATAAATAAAACTAATAACAATATTGAAATTGAATACAATTTCAATATTTCCGGTAAATTTTATTTTAGACCTACTATTGTCATCCCTAAAAATAATTATTTCATCAACGAAGACAAAGATTTACAAAACATTGTATTTAACATAGGCCTTATTGAATTAATAAGTTATTGGAAAGCTGCATGTTGTCCTGAAGTTATAATTAAACCTGCTATGCTGAACCAAAAGCAAATAGAATGGTGGAAAAAAGTATATTTTAATGGCCTTGGTGAATTCTTTTTTCTTAATGGTCTCATCGGCAAAAAAGAAATAAACCATATTGATTTCATGAATATTACTTGTGAATCTAAAAACGTATTCTATCCTGTAAATTTGAAACCTGATGACTCATACATAATACCTGTAGGTGGAGGAAAAGACTCAGTAGTTACACTTGAACTGCTGAAAAATACTCACAAAGATAATGTTTGTTTAATTGTTAACCCGCGTGGAGCAAGTACAAACTGTGCAAAAATTGCGGGATTTGAAAAAAACAGAATAATTAATATTAACAGAAAAATTGATGATGAACTTCTGGAACTTAATAATAAAGGATTTCTAAATGGTCATACTCCTTTTTCTGCACTTCTTGGATTTGTCTCAGTTATGGTTTCCATTATAACCGGTAAAAAAAACATAGCACTATCAAATGAATCCAGTGCAAACGAATCTACTGTAGCCGACTCATTCGTAAATCACCAATATTCTAAATCTTTTGAATTTGAATTTGAATTTAGAAATTACATAAAAGAATTTATCTGTAATGATATAAACTATTTCAGCATGCTAAGGCCACTAAGTGAACTGCAAATTGGTTATCTTTTCTCCCAAAACAGTAAGTATTTCAAAGCATTTAAAAGCTGCAATGCAGGTAGTAAAAAAGACTTGTGGTGTTGTAAATGTTCTAAATGTCTGTTCACTTTTATCATGCTTAGTCTATTTATGACTGAAGAAGAAATCACAAAAATTTTTGGCAGTAATTTGTTAAATGACAAAAATCTGCTTATTTATTTTGATCAATTAATCGGAAATTCAAAAGAAAAACCTTTTGAATGTGTTGGTACAACTGATGAAGTAAATATTGCATTGACACTGACTATTAATAAATGGAAAAACAAGTTGCCTCTTTTGCTTGAATACTATAAATCCCTCCCGAATTATAATATATTCAAAAGCACCGATTTACAAAAATTTTTGAATCACTTTGACAGTGAACATTTCCTGACAATTGAACAACTTAATTTAATTAATAATGCCATACATTTGTAAGTAGACCTTAGGTTAGTCTTGCCTTGACCTTGCCTTGACCTTGCCTTGACCTTGGGCCGACCTTGGGCTGTTTTTAAGCATTCAAATACCCAATTATAAAAATTTTTCAGCTTTTGTTAACACGGAATAATTTGCCCGGCAATTTTTTATTAATGTTTGTTTTTAAAATATAGTTGATAAAATTAAGAAATAAGGAAATATAAATTAAAGGATAGAGACAAATATAATAAAAAAAAACGCTGATAACATATCAGCGTTTTGTGATCCTGCTGGGACTCGGACCCAGGACCCCATCCTTAAAAGGGATGTGCTCTACCTGCTGAGCTACAGAATCATTTTCTTTTTGCGTTGCAAAGGTACAGTTTTTTTTTAATTTGCAAACTTTTATTAAATAATTGTAAAAAAATTATGTGTTACGCAGAAAATCCAACTCACAACAAATTAAAATGCAAATAATTAACCGGGATATTATTTTTTAAAATGCGAGAAAAAAAATTTAAAGGGTATTAAATAAATAATTGAGAAATTATCATTTATTTAACACCCTTTATTTATGACAAATTCTATTAAAGCAACTAAGAATATGTCAATTATATTATTATATTTTACAATTTATTTATTTTCCGGAATGACATCAATTATTACAGTTCTGTTATAAAAACGTTCTTCAGGTAATTTATTATCAAAAGGAGCTGCATTAACATCTTCCCCATACCCGTAGGTTTCAAATTTAACTTCATTTCGACCTGTATTTGCAAGAGCATTTTGCAGAATTCTTTGGGCTTCCTGAGCTCTTTCTTTTGAAAGATTAAGATTATAATCCTCATCTCCAACTATATCTGTATGGCCATGAATAACTACTTTTGAATTATTTGTAATCAATGGAGTAACAATATCAGTCAGGAATTTTTCATATGTTGCAGTAGTTTTTGATTTATCAAATTCGAACAAAATACTGAACCTTAAACCATTCTCAATAGGTTCATCCATACGGACAAGATGTATCGTAGACTCTTTTCTAACAGTATTTCCCATTTTTGTTTGTCCAACCAAAGTCACTTTGTAATCGCCTTCTGTTTGATTACCAAGAATTGTACTGCCAGGAATATTAGTTTGATCCTGATTATAAGGGCCATATGTTTTCATATTTCCTTTATCATCTGTAACCTCAAGAGTCCAGGAACTTAAAGCTTCTCTTGCTCCGTTTGCATTAAAATTAATCCTGCTATCCATTGGATCCTGTTGCATTGTAATAATTTTAACAGGATTCATAACTGTTGCAGAATCACCTGCAACTTGCATTAATAATTCCGGAGAATTACTTACTATATCAACTCTTCTATCCTCAACTTTAGTTAAATCTTTATCCATTTTCGCACGTGCTTGCTCTGATGGAATAATCGGCATATTTCTACCTTGGGTGGTTATTCTTTGTCCATCAATATCAAATGATGTCATTAAATAATTCTTTATTGATTCAGCCAGTGCTTTACCAATTAATGTACCTTTTCCGGCTGAAGATCCTATAAGAGTTATTGTTGTAGATGGATACTTTCTCATTCGTGTTCCTATAATATTCAAAACATTGTGATAGGCAGCAAGCTGTCTTGCAGATCTTCCTGTTGAATCAAATGGATATGGAGGATCAATTATCTGTTGATCATTAAAGCCTAATGCCTCATTCCTGCTTAATTTCACATATCTGTCCGGAATATCTGTAGAACCTTCATCAAAAAAGACATAATTTTGGAGAGGTAATGTTTCTTTTATATTCCTTTTCATATGAACTATATTTGGACCTTGAACTGAAAAAGCAACTTCCGGTTCTTTAGTTGGAGCTATTGCCTGTGGAGTAACAGGTAGTACTGCCATCTTTTGCGGTTTTATACAGTTACATGCGATCTTTAGAGCTAATCCGGCACGGAATGTTGTAAAAGTCCAGGATTCTATTGTACGTGGTTCTGTTCCAAAATTTGTATTGTATGATATAAAAGGTGATAACTCTAACTGTATTTTACTATCAGTAGAAGAAATCGGAAAATCATACCCTGCACCAATTTGACCCGCTAACAATACACTACGTATATCACTCCAGTCTGCATTATTTTGACCCATACCATATGGTGTATAACTGAATTTCTTTATAATATTTATGTACATAGCTGGTCCTGCAAACAAATATAAATTTAAAGAATTAAATGGCGTAAATCTTAAATTAGGTTCAATAGTTAGATAACCTATTGTGGTTTTTAATTTGGCTTCCGGTGTCCAATCATATTTGAATTTACCAAATTTATCATCAAACCCCAAATTAAATAATCCTCCCCACATTTTGGTAGGACGGTATTCTAATCGCAGGGAAAGATATGGAGCTGTACCGGATCCATTATGAAAAACGGTTGGAGAAGTAAAATCAGAATTCAACTTTTGTACTGATCCAAAATAATTATTAAAATTTACGGCTCCGGATATACCATACCACAATGCAGGACATAATTTTTGTTCTCCCTGCGCACGAAGGGCTCCCGGCAAAATAGCAAAAATTAAAAAATTTAAGACTATAGCATTTCTTAAATTATTATAAGATGAAAATATTTTTCTCTTATCTGAATCGAAATTAGTTTTCATAGAAAATTGGATTAATTAATAAAATGTTTATCTAATGCAATTTGCGTTTAATTTTCAATTATTTGAACTTAACACACAAAAATACTATCATACAATGCAACTATTATTGCATAAATTCACAAAAAGATTACATGTTTCTTATCAATTTCATTTCCTAAAAAATATTTTGATATTATTTTAATCTTACTATATTTTTATAAAATTTTGTAAAATATATCTCTTGATTTAAATATATTTTTGTAATAATTTTTTTATTATAAAATAAATAAATTTAAAATTTTCATAATTTCTATCATGGAAACAAATAATACAGACGAAAATATTTCAAATAAACTTACATCATCCGAAAAAGAAAATATCAATATATTAAAAGCTATACTAAGCACGGGAAATATTGGGATATGGCATATGGATATTAAAGCTAATCTAATTTATTTGGACGATACTATGTTTGAAATATTCGGAATAAAAAAGACAGATCATTTCAAATATGAAGACTGGAAAGAATATATTCATCCCGAAGATTTAAAAGCAGTCGAAAAAGCTCTTCAAAAAATAATTGAAGATAAAAATATTAATACCATTGAATTTCGTATTATTCAGCCCAAAGGTGATATAAAATATATTCAATGCCCGTTATCTGTTGTTTCAGATAATTATAATCAACCTCTAAGAATTACAGGGGCTTGCACTGACATTACTCAAAAAAAAATGTTGGAAGAAGAAATAAAATATCTTTCAAATCTTCCTGAAGACAATCCAAATCCAATGATATGTGTTAATCCTGATTTCAAAATAATATATACTAACAATGCAAGTAAACCATTAATAGAATTAATACAAACAGATGATATAATGTCAATAAATAATGAATGGAGATCAATTATTGACAATTTAAAAGATTATTCCGGATACAAAACAGAAGTTATATGCGGTGGTAGAATTTATTTAGTTTCAATCACAAAAAACAAGAAAACCGGATTTATAAATATTTGCGGGAATGATATTACAGAAAGGAAAGAAAAAGAATTAGTAATTCAACAAAATAACAATGCTCTTGCTGAGTCAAATAAAAAACTAAATGAATTATATAAACAATTAAGCGAAGCTAACGAAGAACTTGTTAAATCTCAGAATATTATAACAAAAAGCGAAAGAAGTTTTAAATTACTTATTGAAAACATGCCCTTAGGTGTATCTACTTTTAAAATAATAAAAGATGATCAGGGTACACCTATTGATTTTATTTATCTATCGATAAATAAATCGTATGAAAAAATAAGCATGCTGAAAGCAGATGAAATCCGGGGAAAAAGCTTTTTAAAGATAATTTCTGATATTGAATCTCAATGGATTGAATTATTTAAAAAAGTTGCTCTAACAGGTAAAAATGAAGTCTATGAAAGGTTTAACAAAATATGGAACAAACATATATCAGTAACAATATATACGCCTGAAAATGATATTATTGTTTGTTTTGTAGAAGATATATCTCAAAAAAAACTGGAAGAAATAAAAATTATTAATCAGAAAAATGAACTCGAAAAAGCAAATGAAAAGTTACGAAATATTAACGAAGAACTGATAAAAACACAAAAACTTAAAGAAAGAAGTGAGCTTAGCTATAAACTTCTTGTTGAAAATATGCCATGGGGAATTGCAACTTTTAAAATGAATACTGACAACGAAGAAAATCCCTACGATTTTATTTTTATTTCAGTAAACAAAG
>JAUZOY010000113.1 GCA_030706235.1 Bacteroidota bacterium
ACACCCCTCTCCTTTGGGAGAGGGGTTGGGGGTGAGGGCTATTTAAAATAATAATTGAAAATGAAAAGAAATAGAAAAAAAATATCATTATTCGACAGGAGGTTCATGAAAGAAGGATTCATCCAGTCCTTCATAAAGTTGAATCCCAAAATTATGCTTAAGAATCCTGTAATGTTTACAGTTGAAGCAGGAACATTAGTGATGCTTATTGTATCAGTAATTACTATACTAAATAAAAATAGCGGTCAGGGAAGTTTTGCATATAATTTTGCAATAACATTAATTCTTTTTATAACAGTATTGTTTGCAAATTTTGCCGAAGCACTTGCCGAAGCAAGAGGTAAAGCACAAGCAGAATCACTGAGAAAAGCAAGACATGAAACTCCTGCAAATTTGCTTTTAAATAATGGTAAGATAAAAATAGTCAACTCATCTGAATTAAAAAAAGGTGATATATTCATAGTTTCTGCAGGTGAATACATACCTACTGACGGTGAAATAATTGAAGGACTTGCCTCAATTGATGAATCAGCAATAACAGGTGAATCAGCACCGGTGATCAGAGAAGCCGGCGGTGACAAATCCGGTGTTACCGGTGGTACTAAAGTATTATCAGATAAGATAAAAGTTGTAGTAACTATACAACAGGGAGAATCATTTCTCGATAAAATGATTGCTCTTGTTGAAGGTGCGAACAGACAAAAAACTCCAAATGAAATAGCACTAACAATATTACTTGCAGGTTTTACAATGCTATTCATAATAGTCTGCGTTACGCTGGAACCATTTGCTAATTATTCAAAAACGCCTATAACTGTTGCTGCACTAATATCTCTTTTTGTTTGCCTTATACCCACAACTATAGGTGGATTACTATCAGCAATAGGTATTGCAGGTATGGACAGAGCATTAAGAGCTAATGTTATCACAAAATCAGGAAAAGCAGTTGAAACGGCAGGAGATGTAGACGTATTATTACTTGACAAAACAGGAACAATCACGATCGGAAACAGAAAAGCAACTAATTTTTTCCCTGTAAATGGAACAGATGGATCATATTTCATAAATGCCTGCGCCTGGAGTTCATTTTCTGATGATACACCGGAAGGAAAATCAATAATAGAACTTGCCAAAACAAAAACCAATATAAATTCTTCACACGTTGCAGGTGCCAAATTTATTAAATTCTCTGCTGAGACCAGATCCAGTGGTGTAGATATACCTGATGGGACCAGAATCAGGAAAGGAGCATTTGAAGCAATCAGAAAAATTGTCGAAAATGCCGGTAACGAATTTTCTGAAGAAGTATCATTCAAAGTACTTGAAATTACTGAAAACGGAGGCACTCCTCTGGTCGTGGCTGAAAACGGCAAAGTGCTGGGTATTATTGAGCTTCAGGATATTATTAAACCGGGTATTACCGAAAGATTTGACAGACTTAGAAAGATGGGCGTCAAAACAGTAATGGTTACAGGAGATAATAAACTTACTGCAAAATATATTGCATATAAAGCAGGCGTAGATGACTTTATCGCAGAAGCAAAACCCGAAGATAAATTAAACTATATCAGAAGCGAACAGACTAAAGGAAAATTAGTATCAATGATGGGTGATGGTACTAATGATGCGCCTGCATTGGCACAGGCCGATGTCGGTGTGGCAATGAACAGCGGAACACAGGCAGCAAAGGAAGCAGGTAATATGGTTGACCTTGATAATGACCCTACTAAACTTATTGAAATTGTTGAGATCGGCAAACAATTACTGATAACCAGAGGTACTTTAACAACTTTCTCAATTGCAAATGACGTTGCTAAATATTTTGCAATAGTTCCTGCATTATTTATCAATTCCATTCCTGCACTCCAGGCATTGAATATAATGCATCTTGCAAGTCCGCAGTCAGCAATACTTTCAGCTGTAATTTTTAATGCTATTATTATTCCATTATTAATACCTCTTGCACTTAAAGGAGTAAAATACAGGCCAATAGGCGCAAGTGCATTATTAAGAAGGAATCTTCTGATATATGGATTTGGTGGTATTGCAGCGCCTTTTATCGGAATTAAATTAATTGATATGTTGATAGGTCTTTTTTAAGAAAATTAGTTACTTTCAACTTTATAACTTTATAACTAAATATAATGAAAACACATTTTTCAAAGGCAATAAAACTAACTTTCTTACTAATAGTTTTAACAGTTATATATACCCTTGTTATAAGAGGTATTTCATATTTAGCTCCCGGAGGTGGTGATGGAGAAAAAGTTGTAAATAAAGGAAATATAATTGGTTATTACAATATCGGTCAGTCATTTACAAATGATAAATATTTCCGGAGCCGTCCTTCAGCCGTTAATTATAATGCCGCTGCAGGTGCAGGTTCAAATAAAAGCCCAACAAATCCTGATCAGATTAAAATTATTAAAGCAAGAATCGATACTTTTCTTGTTCATAATCCCGACATTAGTATAAAAGACATTCCTTCAGAATTAGTTACAGCCTCCGGAAGCGGTCTGGATCCTGATATTTCACCCCAAGCTGCATACATTCAAGTTAAACGAATTGCAAAGATCAGAAAGATAGACGAAAATATCTTAAAAACACTGGTAGAACATCATATAGATAAACCTCTGTTTGGATTATTTGGTCCGGAGAAAGTTAATGTGCTAAAACTGAATATAGCACTTGAAGAAATGAAATGTAATAAATAACATTAAATTGTAAATATTATTAATGGGAGCTGAAGAGAAAGAACTTATCTCACAAAAATTTCTCGATTTGATCCAGCGATCAAGAAGAGGAAAATTTAAACTTTATATCGGAATGATTGCCGGTGTAGGTAAGACTTATCGTATGCTTAAAGAAACCAGGAGTTTGCTTCAAAATGGAGTTGATGTTAAAATAGGATATATTGAATCACATAACAGAAAAGATGTTGAGAGATTAATGGAAGATCTTCCGATTATTCCACGTAAGAAGATTTTTTATAAAGGAAAAGAACTCGAAGAGATGGATATGCAGGCAATAATAAATATTCATCCGGATATAGTAATAATTGATGAACTGGCACATTCAAACATTCCGGGATCAAAAAATGAAAAAAGATGGCAGGATATTATTGAAATTCTTAGTGCCGGAATTAACGTTATAAGCGCAGTAAACATACAACATATTGAAAGCCTTTATAATGAAATCCATGATATTACAGGTATTGAAGTTCATGAAAGAATTCCTGACCATATACTTACTACAGCGGATGAAATAGTTAATATTGATCTTTCTGCTGATGATTTGATTGAAAGGCTTAAGGAAGGTAAAATTTATAATCTGGATAAGGTAGAAATTGCATTAAACAATTTCTTCAGGCCCGAAAAGATATTACAGTTAAGAGAACTTGCATTAAAAGAAGTTGCAGGGCAGGTTGAAAGAAAAATCACAAGCGAAGTCTTTACAAGCGATAAAAGGAAACCCGAAAAATTCCTCGCCTGTATAAGTACAAATAATAAAACAGCAAAGAAACTCATCAGAAAGACTGCCCGGCTTGCAAGTTATTACACTTCAAGCTGGATAGTGCTTTATGTTCAGATCCCTTCTGAGGAATATGACAAAATAAATCTCGAAAAGCAAAGATTATTATTGAATAACTTAAAATTAGCTACAGAACTTGGTGCGGAAATTTTAAAAGTAAAAGGTAACAATATAGCCGAAAATATAGTTAAAATCGCTATGGAAAAAGACATTACAACAGTACTTATGGGACTGCCTTCATATAGTTTCATGAAAATGATCACAAGAGGGAATATTCTGAAAAAAGTATTGAAAAGAATTACAGGCACAAAGATTGATATCATAATAGTTTCATAGTATATCTGGATTAAAAACAAAATTATTGAATTTTAAATTTAAATACTTAATATGAAAACAAAAATTAAAACAAAATTATTCTTAGGTTTCGGGTCATTATTTCTTGCAATAGCACTTTTATGGGGTTTCAGTTCCTATTATATTTTTTCTATTTCAAATTATTCCCGTACAATGTTTAAGGATAATTACAGGTCCATAGTTTCTTCAAAACAAATGATTAAAACTCTGGATGAAATACGCAATATCCAAACCAAATATTTTTTTAATCCTGAAAATTACTTCGATAATAATCTTTATAACCAGTATTTAAATTCCTTTGATAAAAATCTAAATGATGAAGAAAACAACATCACGGAAACAGGAGAAAAGGATATTGTAATTCAATTGAAAAAATCTTATGAGAACTATATCAATTTATTTCAGAAAGCAAGGAATGAAAAATTCATGAATAAAGGAATTTATTTTATTGATTTAATGCCTGCATATAATGAAGTTAAATCTCATATCGAGGGTGTTTCCGACATTAATATGAATGCCATTATAAAGAAAAACGACAAATTAAAAGATCTTGCCAAACTTGCTTACCTGATAATTTCAATTATCGGCACATTAAGTTTCCTTATATCTTTTTCATATTTGTTTAATTTTCCGAGAAACATTGGTAATCCGATAAAAGAACTCACTTTAGGCATAAAAGAAATCTCAGAAAAAAACTACGATCAGAAATTAATTTTTACTTCTACAGATGAATTTATGGATGTAGCAAATGCATTCAATGTGATGGCTAAAAAACTTGCTGAATATGAAAGAAGCAATCTCTCAAAACTGCTTTTCGAGAAAAAAAGAATAGAAACTATAATTAACAATATGAAAGATGCTATTATAGGATTAAATGAGAAAAAAGAAATTATTTTCTGCAACATAATGGCATCTGATATTTTAGGACTAAGTGCTTCTGAAATGATAGGTAAATATGCCCCTGATGTTGCTATACAAAATGATTTGCTTCAAAATATTATCAGACAACTTATGAATAATACCTACAAAACAAAAGAATTTGAACCGCTAAAGATATTTGCTGATGGAAAAGAATCTTTCTTCAATAAAGATATCATTGATGTTGTTATTACAAGAACAGGAGAAACTGAACCGGAACTTATTGGCTATGTAATTATTCTCAAAAACATAACCAAATACCTTGAACTTGATGAAGCTAAAACCAACTTCATAGCAACAATATCCCATGAACATAAAACACCAATTTCTGCAATAAAATTGAATGTAAGATTACTCGAAGACACAAGAGTCGGGAATTTAAATGATGAACAGAAAGTAATAGCTCAAACCATTAAAGAAGCTACAAACAGACTCCTGAAAATATCCGGCGAGCTACTTGATCTTACACAGGTAGAATCGGGGAATATTCAATTAAATATTCAGCCTGAAAATCCATCAGAAATTGTAGAATATGCCTGCAATACAATGAAGTTTACTGCCGATCAAAAGAGCATAATTTTAGTAAAAGAAATTGAGAATAACCTGCCTAAAATAAATGCAGATATTGAAAAAACCGCATGGGTACTTATAAATTTAATAAACAATGCCATAAAGTATTCAAACAATAATTCTAAAATAATTATATCCTCTCAAAAGCAAAACGGTAATGTAATATTCACTGTACATGATTTCGGGAAAGGGATAGAACAAAAATATCTTGAACGGGTATTTGAAAAATTTTTTCGTGTACCTGGTTCTGCCAAATCAGGAACAGGCCTCGGCCTTGCTATCTCAAAGGAATTCATTTCAAAACAAAAAGGTGAAATTTGGGCTGAAAGTGTGATAGGTGAAGGCAGCAAATTCAGCTTTAAATTACCTTCAATCTGATGTTAATGTTATTAACTTTAAAATAATGATAATATGTTGACGTTTCTACATAATTAAATTATTTTTATTTTATTAGCATGAGTCATTCAATAAAGTTTCTCACATTCATATCATTATTTATTTTCATCTATTCCTGTAAAAAAGATTCAAATTCAACTGCAACTCAGGAGGCTTCAACAGGTCATCTTTCCCTTAGTTTTAGCCATAAAGTTAACGGAAAGACTGTGGTTTTTGACTCTCTTATTTACACGAATGAAGCCGGTAATAAATATATGGTTCATGATATTCAATACTTCATTTCAGACTTGACACTTTATAGCTCGGGCGGAATCAAAAAGACAATTTCTGACAATAAAAATATATATTATATCGATACAGATATTCCTTCTACATTAATATGGAATATCAAAGATGACCTGACTATAGGTAAATATGACTCAATATCATTTAGGTTTGGGATATCAAATCAGAGGAATATTTCAAATATGTTTGTTAATCCTCCCGAATCTCAAATGTACTGGCCTGAAATGATGGGCGGAGGATATCACCTGATGAAATTCAACGGGAAATGGCTTGCAGGTAATCAGATTAATAATTTTGGCATTCATCTTGGCAAATGCAAAATGAACATGTCCGATACATCATATGTAGATTATAGTTTCAGGGTTTCTTTACCTAAATCCGCTTTTGTAATCAATCAGAATGCAACCACAAAATTAAATATTGCTATGAATATTGAAAGCTGGTTTAAAACTCCATACATTTATGATATTAACCAATACGGATCAGATATTATGTCTAATCAGGAAGCCATGCACAAAATAAGTGCTAATGGCTTCGATGTGTTTTCAATAGAATAATATATTTCAATCCCTTTTCGATAGAATACATGTACGGCAAACACTTATATCAAAGCCGGACATATCGTCTATACCCTGAAGAATCAATTATTCATTTTTTAGCATTATTTTATTACAACCTACCTACAACTTTTAACTTTTAACTTTATAACTATAAATAAGAAGTTATTCTTTTATAGTTTTTTATCTTTCTTTTTGGAGCATTATTCGTTAATTTGGAGCCTTCAGTGAATTTAATGTTATCAATAAGTCTGACATTCCCAATTTTGACTGCTATGCAACCAATAGTTTCAATAGAATTTTTCCAATAACTTATTTGTTTTAATGTTTCAGCTTCTACTATTTCAAAATATTCCAGAGAAAGCAGATCATCATTTTCAAATTCATTGATAACCCAATTTCTTAATTCAAGAGGAGAATACATTAATTTTCTTTGTTTTGCACCTCTCAACGTACTATGAATAAAAGTAGCTTTCTGTCTCTGCAAAGGATTTAATAATGCATTTCTTGAGCTCATAGCCAACCCGTCATATTCTCTAACAATAGCACAAGAAACAATATTAACAGGTATATTAAGTAATTCAACCATTTTCTTAATTATAAGAAATTGTTGAAAATCCTTTTCTCCGAAATAAGCATTGTCAGGAGTAACCAGATTTAATAAACGCCTGACCACCTTTACAACTCCATTAAAATGACCTGGTCTGTATTGACCTTCCATTATTTTGTCCAGAAATCCGAAATCCAATTCTGGTTCCTGTTCCGGATTATCAGACTTTGGATAAATTTCTTCAACAGAAGGAATAAATACTGCATCACACTTTATTCCTTTAAATTTTGATATATCTAAATTCAGATCCCTTGGATAATTCTGAAAATCCACAGGGTCATTAAACTGTTCCGGATTTACAAAAATACTACATACAACTATATCATTTTCTTCCCCTGCCTTCTTGATCAATGAAAGATGTCCAGCATGCAAAGCACCCATTGTTGGCACAAAACCTATACATAAATTCTTCTCTTTCTGCTTTGCAATATATTCTTTTAATTCATTTACCTTTGAAAATATTTCCACTATATTATCGTTTAAATTGTTTGATTTTAAGTTATTTCCTTAACTTAAATTTAAAAAAAAGTTTGCAAAGATAAATTTTTATAAGCAAAAAAGTTTTCAAATTGTTATAAAAATTTTTATTACCTTTGTAAAATCTTTCATAAAACATATATTCACGAATGGAAAAGCCAAGGGTTTTATTTGCAATGCAGGAAATTTATCCTTATCTGGATGAAACGCACATGAGTCTTATAGGTCGACACCTACCTCAGGGTATTCAGGAAAGGGGAAAAGAGATAAGAACTTTTATGCCAAGATACGGATGTATTAACGAACGAAGAAATCAACTTCACGAAGTTATCAGACTTTCCGGTATGAATCTTATTATAGATGATACTGATCATCCTCTTCTTATAAAAGTAGCATCCATTCAATCTGCAAGAATGCAGGTATATTTCATAGATAACGAAGATTATTTCCAGAGAAAGTTTGTTCTCACTGATAATAAAAACAACTATTACAAAGATAATGATGAACGTTCTGTATTCTTTTGCAGAGGCGTCATTGAAACAGTTAAGAAATTAGGTTGGATCCCTGACCTTGTTCATTGCCATGGATGGATGTCAAATCTGTTACCTATTTATGTAAAAAAAGCTTTTAACGACAATCCTGTCTTCTCAGACACAAAAGTAGTCTATTCAATATATGATGATGATTTTCCCGGAACATTCAGCAAAAATTTTGCAACAAAATTAAAACTTCCCGGTATTTCCGATGAAGATATCCAGACATATAAGAATGCTTCTTATTTCAATATAATGAAAGTAGCTATTGATAATTCTGACGGAGTTATTATTGGTTCAGAAAAAATCAATCCTGAAATTGAAGAATATCTTAAAGAGGTAAGACTTAACAAACCTGTTCTTGACTACCAGGGTTCCGACAATTATATAGATGCTTACTCTGAGTTCTACGATGAAATACTTGTCAACGAATCCGTATATTCTGATTAATATTTCTGGTTTAAATTTATTTAACTCTGATTTCTTTTTATATTGAAAAAATCATTTATTTTATTATGTTTCTTACTTGTTAATGCTGTTATTATACTCATTAGTTCATGTAAGGAACCCGATACAGTCGGACTTGAAGTTCAACCATCATCTGACAGATTAACTTATAACTATATTGATACTTTTAAAGTCAATACAATAAGTGCTATTGACAATAAAATCTATACAAACAGTATATCACTTAACCTTTTAGGAAGCACAAACGATCCTGTCTTTGGCAGCACCACAGCCAGTATATATACACAGTTCCGAATGCCAAATGAAAATTTCAGTTTCCCGGCTAAATCTACTCTGGACAATAATCCAGCTGTACTAACACTGGCTTATAAAAAATATAACGGCAACCCCAATTCTTCACTGAATTTCAATGTATATGAAATTATTAATAATCTATCTACAAGTCATAATTATTATTCAGATACAAATATTGCTGTTTCCTCAAATGCAATTGCCAAAATTTCAATAACACCTAATCCTTCAGGAAATATGGTAATAAGCGGTACTGATACTACTTATTTGCTGAATATTAATCTTCCTGCTGATTTTGCAAAAAAATTTCTAAATTCAAGTTCTTCAAATTTTACAGATAATGCTACATTTACAAATTTCTTTAAAGGACTTTATATAACCACAGATAAAGTTAATTCAAATGGATCAATTTTATATATAGATTTGCTCTCTACTTATACAAAACTAAGTATAAACTATAAAGATTCTCTAT
>JAUZOY010000114.1 GCA_030706235.1 Bacteroidota bacterium
AAGTATTTTATAACAATAATTTAGTTTGCTTCATTGATAAGTTCGATACTATTAAAACAGAGAACTTCAATCAAGTACTAGAATATTCAAATGGATTTAATTTCAAAAAAATAAAAACCGACTTAATAAAATCAAAGGATATAAAATTTCTGATAATTTGCCAAAAACCTGAAGAAGTACTTGACTTCTTTAAACAATATTTCAGAGTAATACATGCAGCCGGAGGTATAGTTAAAAATGATAAAGATGAAGTTTTACTAATTTATAAATCTGGCAAATGGGATTTACCAAAAGGTAAAATTGAAAGCGAAGAGCATGTTAAAGAAGCAGCAAAAAGAGAAGTAATAGAAGAAACAGGTATAAAGAAAGTTAAAATATTATCAGAATTATCTCAAACTTATCATATATACAAATTGAAAAAAGAATATGTATTGAAAATAAGTCATTGGTTTGAAATGAAAAGTGATTTTAAAGGAAAATTTGTTCCTCAAAAGGAAGAAAACATCACTGAAGTAAAATGGATAAACATTTCTGAAGCAATGAATCTAAATAATACATATGAAACAATAAAAGATTTATTAAATTATCGTTTTAACACCCCATTAATTAATTAATGACTTTTTGTCATGCCTAAGAAAATAATTATGTCTGTATTTGAATAAAAATGACATTATAACATAGTTTTATTATCAATATTAAAATGGCATAAAGATTGAATTGGAATATATGTCAATTTTAAAGATGAATTTATAAAACATTAAAATTTAGAAAAAATGGCTAAAATAATAGGTATAGATTTGGGAACTACAAACTCATGCGTTGCCGTATTAGAAGGTAATGAACCGGTTGTAATACCAAACAATGAAGGTAAAAGAACAACTCCATCTATAGTTGCTTTTGTAGAAAACGGTGAAAGGAAAATCGGTGATCCTGCCAAAAGACAGGCTATCACTAATCCTAAGAAAACTGTTTTTTCGATTAAAAGGTTTATGGGTGAAACATATGACAAAGTTCAGAAAGAAATAAACAGAGTATCATACGAAGTTGTCAGAGGTGATAACAATACACCAAGAGTAAAAATAGATGACAGACAATATTCTCCACAGGAAATATCTGCAATGGTTCTTCAAAAAATGAAAAAAACAGCAGAAGATTACCTGGGACAGGAAGTCACTGAAGCAGTTATAACAGTTCCTGCATATTTTAGCGATTCTCAAAGACAAGCAACTAAAGAAGCAGGTGAAATAGCAGGATTAAATGTTAGAAGAATTATAAATGAACCTACCGCTGCATCATTAGCTTACGGACTTGATAAAAAGAATAAGGATATTAAAATTGCCGTTTTCGACCTTGGAGGAGGTACATTTGACATTTCTATTCTTGAACTTGGAGATGGTGTATTTGAAGTAAAATCTACAAATGGAGATACACATCTTGGAGGAGATGATTTTGATCATAAGGTAATCGACTGGCTTGCTGAAGAATTTCTTAAAGATGAAAGGGTAGATCTGAGAAAAGATCCGATGGCTTTACAAAGATTAAAGGAAGCTGCAGAAAAGGCAAAAATTGAATTATCAAGTTCAACGTCTACAGAAATTAATCTTCCTTATATCATGCCTGTTGATGGTATTCCTAAACACCTTGTCAGAACTTTGACAAGAGCAAAATTCGAACAACTTTGTGATGATCTTATACAGTCAACTATAGAACCTTGCAGAAGAGCTTTAAAAGATTCAGGATTTACTCAATCTGAAATTGATGAAGTAATCCTGGTTGGAGGATCAACAAGAATACCGGCAATTCAAAATATAGTAGAAAAATTCTTTGGTAAAACTCCTTCAAAAGGTGTAAATCCGGATGAAGTTGTTGCTGTAGGAGCAGCAATACAGGGAGCAGTTCTAACCGGAGAAGTAAAAGATGTACTATTATTGGATGTTACACCTTTATCTCTTGGTATTGAAACTCTTGGTGGAGTTATGACAAAACTTATTGAATCAAATACTACTATTCCTGTAAAGAAATCAGAAGTTTTCTCAACTGCATCAGACAATCAACCTTCTGTAGAAATACATGTATTACAGGGAGAAAGACCAATGGCAGGAGATAACAGAACTATAGGAAGATTCCATCTGGATGGTATTCCACCTGCCCCACGTGGTATTCCTCAAATAGAAGTTGCATTTGATATTGATGCTAACGGTATATTAAATGTTTCTGCAAAAGATAAAGCAACAGGAAAATCTCAGCAAATCAGAATTGAAGCATCATCAGGTTTAACAGATGCAGAAATAAAGAAAATGAAAACAGAAGCAGAAGCTAATGCTGAAGCCGACCGTAGAGCAAAAGAAGAAATCGACAAACTGAATAATGCTGATACAATGATATTCCAGACTGAAAAACAGTTGAAAGAATATGGAGATAAGATACCTACAGACAAAAAGGCTCCGATTGAAAGTGCTTTAAGTGAACTTAAAGAAGCTCATAAAAACAAAAACATATCAGCTATAGACTCTGCAACTTCAAAATTGAATACTGCATGGCAGGCAGCTTCAGAAGACATGTATAAGGCTTCTCAAAGTGCCGGTGCAGGAACCGGTAATGATGGCCCGAAACCTGATCAGGACTCTAAAAAAGGAGATTCAGAAGTAACAGATGTGGACTTCGAAGAAGTCAAGGATAATAAATAATCCTGAAAATTATTAAAAAGCCCCTTAATGGGGCTTTTTTTATATTAATATTCATATGAAATACATTTGTAAATTAATTCTCAAATTAATAGGATGGAAATTTGAAGGAGAAGTACATAAAGGATTAGATAAATATGTTCTCATTATGGCTCCTCATACAAGTAATTATGATTTCATAATAGGCAGGATAATATTTTCTGTAATTGGATTAAAAGTTTCTTTTTTAATTAAAAAGGAATTCTTTTTCTTCCCTGTTGGTATAATTTTAAAAGCTCTTGGAGCTATGCCGATAAACCGCAAATTCTCAGCTAATGCCATTAGTCATGTTACAAAAATATTCGATGAAAATGAAAAGTTTATATTAGTTGTAACTCCCGAAGGTACAAGAAGTTTTACTAAAACATGGAAAAGAGGTTTTTATTATATAGCCATGGAAGCTAAAGTACCTATACTTATAGGATATATGGATTATAAAAAGAAGATTGGAGGAATAAAAGCTGTTTTTAATCCAACAGGAGATTTTGATAAAGATATTATTGAAATTCAGAAATATTACTTAAACTTTACCGCAAAACATCCCGAAAATTTTAATTTGAGTCCTCAATATATTGACAAAAAAGATTAATGTTCCAGCCAGTTTTTGATTATTTGTTCACCATTTTCAGTAAGAATAGATTCAGGGTGGTATTGAACTCCTGAAACATCATAAATCCTGTGCTTCAAAGACATTATACATCCATTTTCATCTATGCCTGTTATTTCCAGTTCTTTAGGGAAATTATTATTATCCACAGCCCATGAATGGTATCTGCCTACATTAAAATGATCCGGAATATTTTTAAAAATGTAATGATCCTTCCTCAATACATTAATGCATGTACTTACTCCATGATAAACTTCTTTAAGATTAATTAATCTTCCGCCAAAAACCTCCCCTATAGCTTGCATTCCAAGACATACACCGAAAATACTTTTTGTTGGTGAATAAGTTTTTAATACTTCCGTTAGGATTCCAGCTTCAGAAGGAATCCCCGGACCCGGAGACAATAGTATTTTATCATATTTTTCTATACCTTTCAAATCAATTTTATCATTTCTGAAAACTTCAACATTTTCATAACCAAGTCCTTTTATTAAATGCACAAGGTTATATGTAAAAGAATCATAATTGTCAAACACGAGTATCTTCATATTATTTCTTTAAATTAATTTCATTTTCATCTTTTATATTTTTATTAATATTTCCATTTAATTTTTTATAAAATTCTAAATTTGAAGAATAAGAAAAAACTAATGTAAAAATTGTTAATCCTATGCAGATATGAGTAAAAAATATTGATTGCCCAAAACCATTAATAAGAAGAAAAACTATGATAGCAAAAGCAAAAAACATATTAAAATTATTAAGTAAACACAATCTTCTCAATGATTTATACATAAGATAAAAATATATAATAAACCCGATTCCACCAACCTTTACTAAGAAATCTGTTGTTCCATTATATCTTAAAAATTCAACATCATTCTCTCTGTAATTTTCAAATCTTGTTTGTTTTATAAGACCACGTCCAAATATAGGGTTTTTTTGAAAATCTTTTAAATCCAAAAAGGCACTCATGAATCTTCCTTTATATTTTCTTGGTGATTTTTTTGATTGAGTATTATACTGACTTTCTATCTTTTCTTTAAGAAAAGGTGCCTTTTCATACACTGTCAATGAAAGCAATAAGATTAATGGAACAGAAATAGCTGTAATTATAAATTTACTTTTAATTATAATATAAGTTACTATTATACAAAATAACGTAACATACGCACCTGTAGATTGAGTTGTTATAATTGCGACTATGAATATAATATTTTTTTTATTAATTAATTTTCCTGATAAAACTATATTTAACATTAGAGCAACATTAAGAAATTCCTGAAATGAGCCTGGTTCAGTATAGTTTCCGGAATTTCTCAAAAACCCATATTGATTATATTCTTCCCACGTAAAAATTATAAAATTTTGATTATCTAACAAATAATCTGAATGTAAATATCTGGGAATCTGACCTATGAATTTATGAAAACCATGAGAAATTAATGAAGGAAAATAAAATACAAAACTTACTATTGCAATAGCACATACAACGTTAATAAATAAATGAAAAATTTTATTGCCGATATTTTTTATTAAAAAGTATGGGAAAAAAAATAATTGAATAAAACCTAGAAAACTAACTAAATCAAATTTTTCAAATATGATACTTTGAATTATTTCAAGAAGAAAAAGAAAAGAGAAAAATAACAAAAATTCATTATCAAAATGCTTTTTTTTATACAAAAACAGTAGAAACGAATATATAAAAGCTATTATATATACCATTTCCCTTCCATGAAAGAACAAAGTTCCCGGAATACAAACAAATATATAAGTTAAGAAATAATTTAATTTGTTATCCTTTAATTTTAATGAATATTCGCGTTCTAAAGTGTTATTTTGATAATAAGATCTCATCATAAACTGAAATTGTTTCTATGGCATTAATTTCTGCATTAAATAACTTCAATGATCTTTCATAACCATTTTCCCCAAGTTTTTCAGCAATATTCTCATTTGCACAAATATAATTAATTTTCTCTGCTAAATCTTTACTATCATTCGGCTTAACAAGTAAGCCATTAAAATTATTAATAACCAACTCTTCTATTCCTTCTAAATTTGTGGCAATTACAGGTTTCCCGATTGCTCCTGCTTCAATTACAGGACGGGCAAAGTGAGGTACAATAGCAGGAAAAATTAATAAATCACTTAATGCAATCCATTCAGCAATATTCTTCTGAACACCAATAACATATGCGTTAGATGAATTATAAAGTTTATCAAGATATTTTTTTTTCTTAGTCAATAAATTAATTATTTTCATTTTAAAAGTATTACGATAATTATAATAACCGGCAAATAATACTATAATATTTGGAGATAAATAATTCAAAGCATCAACTAAAATATTGAATCCTTTAATTTTAATTCTCCCACCAGTATATATTACAATTTTCTTGTTTTTTACATTTATATTGATTTCTGCAGGCTTAATACTTTTGTTAAAAGTATTAAAATCGACAAAGTTATACACTACTTTTGTTTTATCAGGTAAACCCAAAAATCTGGCATTATCCTGACTAATAGCAATAACTTTATTAACATACTTATTAACGATATATTTAATGATTATTTTTCTAATACCAAAATACCCATTAACTATTCTTTCTCTAATATGAAAAACAACAGGAATATTAAGGAAAGCTGATGAAATTGTCCAGGATAATAAAGTTGAAGAATTAAGATGGACAATATCAGGTTGTTCTTTTTTTAAATATTTCTTATTATAAAAAAAAACTGAGTAAATAAATGCAAGTACACTGAAAATTATTCTATGAATTTCCCACCATTTGATCCAATCAGCTGTATTGTGATTAAAAATCCTATAATTATTAAGAATACGCCATGGT
This sequence comes from Bacteroidota bacterium, assembly GCA_030706235.1. Lineage (GTDB taxonomy): Bacteria > Bacteroidota > Bacteroidia > Bacteroidales > GWE2-29-8 > JAUZOY01. The sequence continues at coordinate 6,186 of JAUZOY010000114.1, forward strand.
TTACAAATAGAATAATCTATGCCATTATTTTTATATAATTCTACTACATCACTATTAGCAATAAAAAGCACTTTGGGGGTGTATTTATTTCTATCAATTTCTTTAATTAAATATAACAGACTAAGGGGAGCTCCACCTATACCACTTCCATGATGAATATATAAAATTTTTTTCTTTTTAATCATTAAAATTTATTATGAAAAAATGTGATTTTACAAATTAAAAACATTTAAAAATAATTTACTCTTCACCATCAAGATACCATACAGATAAATATCCATTATTATCAACAAAAGCTGTATTTGGTATTTTCCAATTAGGATTATATTTAATTCTATCTTCATATTTATATGAAGATTTCAATAAAATTTGATTTTTATCATTTTTTGTATTAATAACTCCATCATAAAGAATTATTTTACCAATATCAGTCATAAGTGCATATGTTGGCTTGACTCTTCCGGAAATTGCACCACTATTTGTTAATTCTTTTATAAGATCCAAGCCCTTTTGAACTGTAGTTCTAAAATGATGCATACCTCTCATTGGTACACTATGAAAAAGATAATGCGCTTCAATTCCTAACTCACGCATTTTTTTATACAAATTTATCAATGCATTAATGTTATCATTAATACCCTTTAGAATAACATTCTGAGAATAAATTGTTACTCCAAGGTCTCTTATTAAAGAAAATTTTTCAATTGTTTCAGGAAAAAATTCAACACTATGATTTATTTGTGTTGCTATTTCAAATCGTACTTTATCTTTATTCCTTCGAAAAATTTCAAATACATCATTATCAATTCGATTTGGATCCTGCAAAGGTAATCTTGTTCCTATTCTTATTCTCCTGATATTTGGAGCATGCTCAATAATAGATTCTATAAGATATCTCAATCGTTTAGGAACAATTAGAGGATCTCCGCCTGTAATAAGTACTTCAGATAAATTTTCATGAAATTCTTCTTTACCGCAATATTTTGCGATATTTAATAATTCCTCTTCACTCAATGTGAAAATCTCGTAATTTGCTCTCAAACAATACCTACAATGAGCAGCACATATCATTGTTGGTTCAATAACCAAGCTTTGGTTGTATAAGCGTTCAAGGCCATGTATAATCGTTTCACTATCATTTACATCTGCTTCCCAATGTCTTCTGTTGTTTTCTGCTTCAGGAACATTTTCGATATCAGTTTTTTTATATTGTAAATAAAGTGCATTAAATTCTTCTGAATCTTCACCATATTCTTTCCTTAATAATTCCATTTTATTTTTTAAAAATGGTGATATTTTTTCTTGAAATATTCCACCTTTTGAAATTCCAGCCATTTTTCTTCTCCTTTACTTTTTAGTTTTTAATAAATATGCAGGATTACCAACATATACGGAATCATTTTCCAAATCATTTAGTACAACAGAACCTGCTCCAACGGTAACATTATCACCAATTTTAATATCTTCTATTATTGTTGCATTTGGGGCAATCCAGCAATTCTCTCCGATTAGAACATTCCTACTAACTATAACACCTGCAGTTATCATGCTGCTTTTATTAATTATACAATTACAACCTATTTGAACCAGATCATCAATTTTTACATGTTTATGAATAATAGTATTATCCAGAGAAGCACTTTCTATTGATGTATTTGAACCTATCCAAACATTATCTTCAATAATTATTTTCCCAATATGAGGATAATAATAAGGAAGTCCATTTTCATCTGTTTCAAAATCATAACCTATCCCTCCAATAGTTGAATTATCTTTAATAATACAGTTTGAACCTATTTCAACGGAACCATTGATAACAACATTATTCAATATTTGAGTATTATTCTTTATGATAACATCAGCACCAATAACAACATTCTCCCCTATAGAAACATTTCTGTCAATTTTTGCTCTACTATCAATTTTTGCAGAATCAGAAATTTTATAAATATCATTTTCAATAAAAAATTCATTTAATATTCGTAGAAAATCAAGTTTTGGATTTTTTGAAATTATTAAGGAAACATTATTTTTATGCTTGAAACTTAATTTGCTTATAACTAGAACATTATTTACAGCAATTTTTTCTATATTGAATTTTTCATTTTCAATAAATAACAAAGAATTTTCTTTAATATTATTAATTGATGCAGGATTTTTGACAATAAAATTTTCTCCTGATAATTCTTGATTTAGAAATTCAGCTATCTCTGAAGCATAAATTTCGAGGTTTTTGATTCTATACATATTTTTTTAGAATTAGTTAAAGAATTTTAAATAATTTTTTTGTTTTACCTTCAGTACGAGGTAAAAATCCATCATGAAGATATTCTATTTCAGGTTTAATAAAAATTTTATTCATAAATTCATCATTAAAATTAATTTTAAATTTATCTAAATCTTCTATATCATTTTTTAATTCAACTTTTATTAAAATTCTATCAACAGGTTCATTTTTATTGACCAATACCTGATATACACCATTTAAATAATTTAAGTTATTGTTGATAATTCTGTCAATAGAACTCATAAATACATTCAGACCTTTTATTTTTATCATATCATCTGTTCTGCCTACAACTTCAAAACGAAAATTACTTCTTCCACATTCACATCTGCCGGTGGATAATATCTTTATTATATCATTAGTTTTATATCTTATCAGAGGTTGTGCTTCTTTACATAAATTAGTAAGTACAAGTTCCCCTTTTGCTCCCTCTTTAATAGGAATTATTTGACCTGAATTATTATCCAGAAGTTCTGGATAAAGTGTATTTTCTCCAAAAAAATGTAACCCGTTCTGAAATTCACATTCTGCACCAAACATACTCAATACATCTGATAATCCATAATTTGCATTCATTGCTTTTAACCCCCATGTTTCTTGTAAATGATTTCTGTAATCAGGGTTTTGTAAACCCGGTTCAGCGCCGAACAAACCTAATTTTAATCCAAGTGACTTAGGTGTTTTATTAAATGTTTCTCTTAAAATAATTTCCAGTTTTTTCAAATAAGACGGTGTACAATGAATAACAGTTGGTTTAATAAGCATAATTGTTTCAATCAGAAGAACTGAATTACCAACGCCAAAAGGAATCACTGTTGCTCCTGTTGTTTCCAAACTCTGATGATCTGTATAACCTCCCGCCCACATATTATAATTTAGACAGTGTATTACAATGTGAGAACTGTTTAGTCCTGAACTCCTAAAGCAATCTGACCCAACTTCAACAGTTTTTTGTATATCATTTTTAGTTAATGCTATTAGTAATGGCT
>JAUZOY010000115.1 GCA_030706235.1 Bacteroidota bacterium
AACATCACAAAGATGATGGTAAAACTTATTCATGATTTGTTTTACTTCCTCATCAGTTTTTTCAGGAAACGACCTTTGTATATTATTATAAACAACCTTCTTACGATAACCTATTATTCTATATAGAACAAAACAGAAGAAATCGGAAATAATATAGACTACTCTGAAAGGCAGAACAGCAATAAACCAGGCTAAAACGACAAAAAGATAATATACTACAATCATAAATCACATTCTATCTTGGAGTATCAAAAAGTTCTCCGGCTTTACTACCATAATGGTCAATTCCCTGAGTTTGATCTATATTATCCATAGGAGTATTTCTGCTCTGAAGAATCAATTGCCAGTTACTTTTATATACTTCTCCTATAGCATCAGAATGCAGCAATTCATAATCATTTGATACAAGATCTGTATTATAGAACACAAATTTTCTGTTTGATTGTTTATTAAGTGTATAATAATGCCATATTTCATAAGGATAAGAGCTTGGTTCACTTTTACTTTCTGAAATAGTATTTGGAGGACCATATTGCAAATAGACTCGTCCTCTGTCAGTATTATACCCTTTTTTAAATTTACATCCGAAACTTGTATTTACTCTTAATACCTTATCATAATACGTTCTCCATTCTTTTTCAGGTTCTACACTATTTCTTGTGAACCAGAAATTATAAAAAAACTGTTGCAATGTTTTAATATCCATTCCTTTTAATTGACGATCTATAAAAGATTTTTCCATTCCGGTAGAAATTGGACCCAAACAACTTATAAAATCTATAAGAGTATCTCTCCCTGTTATCCTGTCAACAAATGTATTGCTTATATTTACAGCATTGATTTGAGATATATCATATTTTGCATTTGGATTACTTCTTTGAAAAAAGAATTTTCTGTTTGTTATCAGATTGTTTTGTTTGTCTCTAATTTCAATAACAAGATTGTAATTACCTGAAGGAAGACTTTCAATTGCAAATTCTGATAAAATTGCATTTACAGAATTGGCAGTTTCTCTTTTAAAAAGTATATAGTTGGGAATTGGGATTTCCTTTTCATATGTTTCAATGAAATATTTAATCAGATACATTTCTTTGTTTCCAAATATTTTTTCAGTATTATATATCTCAGTATAGAATGTCAGTTTATCAACATTTCTGGGATAGAAATTTATTATGTAAGGAAACATATCATAACCATTCTTAGAAAAAGAATTCTGAGAAGTTGTATTTCTGAAAGATTCCAATGGCTCAATATCTGATATATAAACATTATTTTTCAAAGGTTCAATTATGAGTGAATCTGAAAATAATAAAGGTTTACCGTTTGAGTTTTTATCACTTATTTCCAATTCTATTGAATATTTTCCGGCAGGAAGAGGAATACGTTGCTCATCAATAAAATTAGTAGAAAGGATAACAGAATCAGTTGTTTCCGGACTATTGAGATCATATTTTCTAAATTCTATTATTTGTCCGTTCTGTTTAAACATCAACAATATCTGTGCGATACCCTGATATTTCTGATTTGTATTTTTTTTAAGATTTATACTTTCCCCGTTAACAAGAATATAAGTTTCAATATATGGATCTCCATTGGGAAGATAAAATTTTGAAAATGAGTAATAAGCCTGTATATGTTTAGGAAAAACCTGTTGAAAAAACAATAGGCAAAAGGCAATTAACAATATATTTTTCAATGTTTTTAGCATGATATTCTTTTTTTATTTCGATGACAAAATTAACAATAATTAAATAAACGATAAGTAAAACTCTTTTATGATTTTCAGGCTTTTAAAAAGTAATCCGATATTTAATTATAAAAAAATTCAACATTTTGTTGCAAGTTAGAAAATTTTTGTACTTTTGCCCCGGAGAGATGGCAGAGTGGTCGATTGCGGCGGTCTTGAAAACCGTTGAGGGTAAAACCTCCGGGGGTTCGAATCCCTCTCTCTCCGCGCAAAACATTAGCCCTCAAGGTATTAAATACTTTGAGGGTTTTTTTATATATTTCAATTTGCCTCTATTCCATTCCTTTTGTAGATTCTACTATACTCAATATATACTCATTGTATAGTCAAGATAAGTACGGGATAAGTCATTATCAACTTGTTCTTACCTACAAATTGGGGACTAATTCTTTTTTGGCTGCCTCCCAACTGATGATGATATTTTTCCTTGCTTTACCGTAACGATAGTTTCCAATGATTCCTGATGAATGTATTACGCGGTGGCAAGGGATTAGAAATACAACAGGATTATTATTCAATGCTGTACCTACGGCCCTTTGAGCATTCTTATGTCCGGATTTAAAAGCTAAATCCGAATAGGTAATAAGCCCTCCTATGGGTACTTTCAGTAAGGTTTTCCATACATTCAGTTGAAAATCGGTCCCTTTCAGATGCAGTTTGATTTTATCTATTTTACTCCAATCCTGATTGAATGCCAATAATGCATTTTGTTGTTTCCTATCTATAAAATGATTGTACTTTGCATTGGGTAAGAAACTCTTTAATCGTTCAAGGGATTCGTACTGATCTTCATCAACAAATGCCATGTGGCATATACCTTTTTCTGTAGACGCAATGATAACGGTTCCGAACGGAGTACCGGCAAATGCATAATTAATGGTTAAAGCTTTCCCGCCATTTATATATTCGTCCGGTATCATTTCCTCAATATTTATACTGATGTCATGCAAACATCTTGTTTCAGACAATTCTAATTCACAAGTCTTATCAAAAAGAGTTGTATGTGTTTCCTTCAACATCTTTTTGGTATGTTCAACGGTCAAATATTGTGTTAATTGCTGAGGCTTTTGCATTTTCATTTCTAATAAATCAGCTTTTATTCATCAATTCCGTTTGAATAATAATTGATTCTTCATGTATCAACTGAAACATTATGTTTATAAAATCAGGTTTCAGGCTAAGTGCTTCTCCTCTTGACAATCTCTTGTTAATTATTTCACTCCATCTTTTAATCTGTAGAATAGTAACCTTATTTTTCTTTTTATAGTCTGCTATCTCGCGAACAATATTCATCCTTTGGCCAAGAACCTCAAGCAGCTCTTCATCCATTTTATCTATCTGATTTCTTAATAAATCCAGCTTGTTATCAAAATCTATATTATTTGCATTTTCATCTCTTGGGATAAGCTCACATAACATATGTTTAAGTTCAGCAGGTGTTAATTGCTGGTTCTTGTCGCTAAGAGCTTCTTTGGGATTAATATGAGATTCCAGCATCAGTCCTGCAAGATCAAGATCAATAGCATTCTGTGAAATTTCTTTCAGGTACTCTTTATTTCCGCAAATATGACTTGGGTCAGATATAATAGGCAATTCAGGTAAAAGTCTTTTTAATTCAATAACAAGTTTCCATTCGGGAGAATTTCTGTATTTACCTTTTGTAAAAGAAGAAAATCCTCTGTGAATTGCTACAATTTTCTTTATTCCTGCCTGATTAATTCTCTCCAGAGCACCTATCCAGAGATCAAGGTCAGGATTTACAGGATTCTTAACCATTACAGCAATGTCTCTTCCTCTCAGAGAATCAGCTATCTCCTGTACAGAAAATGGATTTGTTGCAGTTCGGGCACCAATCCATATCACATCTACACCATATTTGAAAGCTTTGTCAACATGCTCGCCATTTGCTACTTCAGTTGCTGTCAGCATTCCTGTTTCTTCCTTGACTTTCCTTAGCCATGAAAGACCCATGTCTCCTACACCTTCAAAAGAATTTGGCCTGGTTCTGGGTTTCCATATTCCCGCACGGAATATCTTTACTTCTTTATTTTTTGCAAGTTCTCTTGCAGTAGATAATGTTTGCTCTTCTGTTTCCGCACTGCACGGACCTGAAATAATAAGAGGTTTATTAAATTCACCTAACCAGTCTTTTACCGGTACGATATCTAATTTTATTTCCATCTATGGTGTGTTTATAAGGTTATTAACTTTTTAATTTTAGGAATATTGTTAAGGACTCTTCTGATTGAGTTTGCATTGCGCATTAATTTGATATATCCCTCAGAGTCATTCTCGTCTATACATTTTTTAAACATGGATATGTGTTTAATATACAAATCAAGAGCTTCGCTGATGTTTTCTTTATTATGATTAAATATTGGGGCCCACATCTCCGGACTGCTTTTTCCAAGTCTTGCAGTAGATTCAAAACCACCTCCTGCAAGGTTAAATATTGCTGAACTATCCTGTTCCTTTTCAAGGACAGCATTTGCCAGTGCAAAAGAGGTAATATGGGAAAGATGAGAAACGTATGCAGTGTGCAGATCATGTTCGGCCGGTTCCATATATACTATTCTCATTCCAAGACAGGCATACATTTTCTTAATAACATTCAATGCTTTCTTATTGCTTTTTTCTATGTCGCAAATTATACATGTCTTATTATTAAACAGGTCTACAAGGGCAGCCTCAGGACCTGAGTTTTCTGTCCCTGCCATAGGATGTGATGAAACATAGCATTGTCTGTTAGGATGATCTTCAACACTTTTGCATATAGCTTCTTTTGTAGATCCCACATCTGTTAATATAGCTCCCTTCTTCATATTTGATAAAATGTAGGGAAGCAGTTCAACTATTATACTTACAGGTACAGATAAAATTATAAGATCCGATATTTTTATAGCCTCATCCAATCCTGCTATTCTATCAACCAAACCAAGCTCAAGAGCCTTTTCAGAATTCTTTATATTTTTATCCACCCCTATAAGTTCATCAGAAAAACCTCTTTTCCTGAGATCAAGGGCAATTGAGCCCCCGATTAATCCTAAACCAATTATTGCTGTTCTCATTTTAAATTCAATTATTTATTCCCATTTTAAAATTTTCACTCTCCATTATCCTTCTCATTGCCTCTTCAATATTCTCTTTAGATGAACAGAGTGATACGCGTATAAACCTTTCACCATTACTTCCGAATATTTTTCCCGGTGTTAAAAATACTCCCGCATTATACAGTATACTATCCAGGTATTCTTCAATATTGCTGATATAATCAGGAGATTTAGCCCATACAAACATACCGACCTGCAAAGGATCATAAGTGAATGCCATAATATCAAGCATTTTAAAAACCAGCTCCCTCCTTTCTCTATACTCTTTATTTCTCAATTCATGCCATGATGAATCATTTTCGAATGCAGCTATTGCAGCATCCTGCAATGGCCTGAACATTCCCGAATCCACATTACTTTTTATCTGCAATACAGCATTAATTATTTCTTCACCGGCAATCATCATACCTATTCTCCATCCTGCCATATTAAATGACTTACTCATTGAGTTGAGTTCAATACATACCCTCTTATCTGTATCAAATTCCATAATACTTATTTGCTCATCATTCAGCACCATACTATAAGGATTATCATTGCAAATAATAATATCATGTTTTAATCCGAATTCTGCAAGCTGTCTCAAAACTTCTTTGTTAGCTCTGGCACCTGTAGGCATATTAGGATAATTGACCCACACAAGTTTAACTTTTGACAAGTCCATATTTTCAAGTTCAGATAAATCAGGATACCATCCTATTTCTTCTTTAAGATCATAATATCTTACTTTTCCCCCTGCAATTTTTGCAGCACTTGAATAAGCAGGATACCCCGGATTTGGTATAAGTACCTCATCACCTTCATCAAGCAATGCCATCGACAAATAAAAGACACCCTCTTTCGATCCCAGCAAGGGAAGTATTTCTTTAACCGGATCCGAAGCTATACCAAAAGTTCTTATGTACCATTTCGAAATGGCAATCCTAAGTTCGATAATAGATCTGTAGGACTGATAAGCATGATTCTTAGGATTCTCAGCCGAGGCTATTAGAGATTTTATTGTTTCTTCCGATGGAGCCATATCCGGACTTCCAATACCAAGGTTGATTATTCTTTTACCCCTTGCTTCAAGTTGTCTTACCTCTTCAAGTTTCTTAGAAAAGTAGTATTCCTTAATCTCATTCAATCGTTTTGAAAAATTCATCTGTTCAATTATTAAAGTTAAAACATAGCACAAAAAAAAGAGCCCCGATATTCCGGGACTCTTTTCTGATAAATTATATTATTACTATAAACAATACAATACTACATCAAGTCCCGGTGGAGCCTGATAATAGTAATAATAAGTATTGTTTAAATTAATTTTCATTTTTTCCTTTTTCTCTAATTCTTCGGCAAAGATAATAATTTTATTAAAACTACAATTTTTTAAAAATATTTTTCCATCCAAGCAGTATAATATTTAGCTACCAGTATTCTGCTCTTTTACAACCAAGCAGGATTTATTGAAATCAATTATTCAGAGTTTAAGAATCCTGACAGATATTTTGATAGATTTCAAATATAAGGATTAACAACAAAATAAAATTATGAAATGATAGATTAAAATTTAACAGGAATGAATTTCTATGCTTTTTTGAGAGTAAAAGAAAAGGTTGAGCCTACACCTAGAGCACTTCTGACATTTATTGTCTGGAAATGTGCTTCAATAATATGTTTAACAATTGCAAGTCCCAGACCGGATCCTCCTTGTTCTCTTGAACGGCTTTTATCGGCTCTGAAAAATCTTTCAAAAAGTCTTGGCATATCAGACTGTGATATTCCTATGCCATTATCACTAACTTCAACGAGTAGGTTTTCATCCATATCATAAAGACTTACCTTGGTTCGTCCTCCTTCCTTTCCATATTTTATAGAATTATCCACAAGATTAACCAGTACCTGGTGAATCCTTTCCTTATCAGCTGAAACCATAAAAGGATCAAAATGATTTTCAGAAAGTACAAGTTTAATATTCTTTGATTTTGCCTTTTTTTCGAGTTGCTCGTAAACTTCTTTGACCTGTTCTCCTATGTCATATTGATTAAATTGCAGTTTCAGTTTTCCGGATTCTAGTTGAGATATAATTTCAAGGTCCTGAATTATAGCAATCATTCTGTCTATATTTTTTTCAGTTTTCTGAAGATACTCTCTGTTTATTTCATTGTCATCAATAGCACCATCCAGTAAAGTTGATACATATCCCTGAATATTAAATATCGGCGTCTTAAGCTCATGTGAAACATTTCCCAGAAATTCTTTTCTGTAAATTTCAAGACTTTTCAGCTTTTCAATCTCTTCTTTTTTATCACGTGCCCAATTTATAACCTGTTCGTTTACTTCATGAATAATATCGGTTTGCAGGTTAATATTTTTATAACTTGCCGGATCTCCTTTTTGATACTTGAGATTATGAATGTTTTTGTATATAATCTTAATCTTCTCATAAATAAATTTTTCTAAAATATACCTATATAAATAGAAAGATATTACAAACATAACAGGGACAATAATAAAAATTGAAGAAGAAAAAATATGAAACCCTGTAAACAGATTAAAAATTACAAGTAAAATTAAAACTGCTCCAGTAACTAATATAGATGTATAAAAAGCTAATTTTTTGGGCGTAAATCCCTTCATAATGAATAGTAAAATCTAAGAAGTTTAAGAGAATTAAAACAATGAATTTCTTATTTTTAATAATTTTTCGAGCAATTCCTCAAGATATTCAAGCTTCAGCATGTTAGATCCATCGGACAAAGCTTTTGCAGGTTCAGGATGGGTTTCTATAAAAATTCCATCTGCACCGGCAGCAATACCAGCTTTGGCTATAACTTCAATAAATTCAGGTTTTCCACCTGTAACTCCGGAAGTTGTATTAGGCTGTTGAAGAGAATGCGTTATATCAAGAACAACAGGAAGATTATTTTTTTGCATTTCGGGAATACTTCGAAAATCAACCAATAAGTCGTTATATCCAAACATTGTTCCTCTTTCAGTTAGAATAATTTTATCATTTCCTGTTGATTTTATCTTTTCGACTGTAAATTTCATTGAAGAAGCAGAAAGAAACTGACCTTTTTTTACATTTACTATTTTATGAGTTCTTCCGGCAGCAAGTAATAAATCTGTTTGACGACAAAGAAAAGCAGGTATTTGTAAAATATCTACGCATTTTGCAGCAATAACGGCTTCTTGTTCAGTATGAATATCTGTAATTGTTGGTACTCCGAGAAGACGGCCGACCTGACTTAAAATATTAAGAGCTTCATCATCACCGATTCCGGTAAAAGAATCTAACTTTGAACGATTTGCTTTTTTATATGATGCTTTAAAAATGAAAGGTATCTTTAATCTTTCACAAATATTTTTTACTTTTTCAGCAATACCAAGAGTTATTTCTTCATTTTCTATTACACATGGTCCTGCTATCAGAAAAAAATTGTTGTTATCTGTATTTTTAATATTATTTAATTGATCTATAACTCTTCTACGATATTCCATAAAAAATAATTTTAAAATTAAAATGTAAAGATACTACGTTTTTTGCTTTTTCTTTTTAGCAGCCGGGAATAAAATATTATTTAATATAAGCCTATATCCCGGAGAATTTGGATGAAGATTAAGATCTGTTGGTGGGTTATAAACAAAATGCTGATAATCTTCAGGATCATGTCCGCCATAAAAAGTCCAGGTTCCCTTTCCATATTCTCCATGAATATATTTTGCTTCTTTCATTGCTTTAAATTCTCCCAGGATTAAAACATTGGATTTAATTACTTCCTTTCGGAATGCAGTTGTTTGACCCATAAATCCCTTGATAATTCTCTGATGATTCTGACAAAGCATAGTTGGAACAGGATCCCATTTAGCTGAAAAATCAAATAAAGTAAAAAAATCCTGTGTTTGAGATACCGCTCTCATATGAGGGACATCAATATTTGATATTTCATATTCATATGGATTTTTCACAAGAGTAAAGTCAGTGAAAGCAAATGTTTTGGAATAATCAATTTTCTTCTGTGCATTTGGATCTGCCGGATCTCCGTCAAACATATAATCACAAATATCAACTCCATCAGCAGAAAGCGCAATGTCATAGCTGTCAGTTGCGGAACACATAGCAAACATAAATCCTCCGCCGGCAACAAAATCTCTTATTTTTTTGGCGACCGCAAGTTTCAACTGTGAAACTTTGTTAAAACCATGTTTTTTAGCCATAGCTTCAGATACTCTGACATCTTCCTGATACCATGGGGTTTGATTGTATGCAGCCCAGAATTTTCCATATTGACCGGTGAAGTCTTCATGATGCAAATGGAGCCAGTCATATAGTGGTAATTTTCCATCAAGCACTTCATCATCATAAACTACATCATATGGTATTTCAGCATATGTTAATGCCAAAGTTACTGCATCATCCCAAGGATGTTTGCTTTTAGGAGAATATACAGCAACTTTAGGTGGTTTATTAAGTTTAATTTCATCCATATTGACTTCAGGATGTGAGATATCTTCCAATATTGATGCAGTCTGAACATCTGCTATAATTTCATATGTTACACCCCTTATATTACATTCGTCC
>JAUZOY010000116.1 GCA_030706235.1 Bacteroidota bacterium
AAATTCTAAAGATAAAATTTGTATTAAATTACCTCAAGATCTTATTTATCAAAAATTATTATATCAACATATTAATTTGATTTTATGAAAAAGGGTAAGTGTAGGATAAGTACGGGATACCAGAATAAAAAAGGATCATTGATGACAAGATATTATAAACAGTGTAGTTTTTGATTTGGATAAAGAAGAAATAATTTATGATTAAAAATAGTATTTTTTGATTAAAATTTTGTATATTTGCAGATATGATAAATTAGTAGAAAAAATATACAGATAACAAATGAATGCATTATTTCTGATAGTAATTCCTTTTATTGCATCCGGACTAATACTACTATTCAGGAAGAGCATAATTGTAAAATGTATTTCTATTGCAGCATCTTTAATTCAACTGCTTTTAACCTTATATGTATTAATACAGACAAACTTTTCTCAGGGGAATATACTGAGTTTTTTTATTGAATGGATTCCATCACTGGGTATAAATTTCAGCCTTAATGTTGATGGTATCAGTATGTTTATGCTGGTTTTGACAAACTTTCTCAGTCTGCTGATACTTGTTTCGGGAATAAATCGTGAGCCCAAAAGGATAGGAATGTTTTACTCTATGATATTTTTTACACAGGCAGCAATGAATGGAGTCTTTTTATCATCTAATGCAATACTGTTTTATATTTTCTGGGAATTGTCCCTGATCCCAGTATATTTTATGGTGTTATTCTGGGGTGGTGAAAGAAGACAGGCAATAACTTTAAAGTTTTTTATATACACTTTGCTGGGCAGTTTGTTCATGCTTTTTGCCTTTATCTTTCTTTACTGGCAAACATCAGGTATACATTCTTTTGAAATAACAGATTTTTATAAAATAAAGATTTCTCCGGCAGTTCAAAACCGGCTTTTTTGGTGTTTATTTATAGCTTTTGCAATAAAAATTCCTTTGTTTCCATTTCATTCCTGGCAACCGGACACTTATACCACTGCTCCGACACAGGTTACAATGATACTTTCCGGAATCATGCTAAAAATGGGAATATACGGTATAATCAGATGGTTGCTTCCCATAGTTCCTCAGGGAGTGGAGCATTGGAGTAATACTGTTATAATTCTTTCAATAACAGGTGCACTTTATGCTTCAGTAATAGCTCTTAAACAGAACAACATAAAAACCCTGCTTGCATGGTCTTCAATGGCTCATGTGGGGATAATCGGTGCAGGAATTTTTGCACGTAATTTATATTCATTACAGGGAGTTATGCTGCAGATGTTGTTTCATGGGATTAATATCATAGGCCTGTTTTTGGTAGCCGATACTATTGAAAACCGGACTGGAACAAGGAAAATCAGTGAACTTGGGGGAATTAGGAATATATCTCCTTTCTTTTCATCTACATTCCTGATAATTATTCTTGGCAGTATAGCTCTGCCTTTAACAAATGGATTTATAGGAGAGTTTCTTATACTGACGGGATTATTTAAATATTATTCATGGTATTCTATTTTTGCAGGTCTGATAGTAATTACAGGAGCCGTCTATATGCTTTATATTTATCAGAAAGTTATGTTAGGTCAGACAAATGAACTATCAGATAGTTTTATTAAAGTTCCATGGGCTGAAAATATTGTACTAATTCCTGTTATTATTCTGATATTCCTTTTTGGCATCTATCCTATACCGTTACTCAATCTTACAGAGATAAGCGTTAAGGGTTTGTTGCAAATGATGTAAACTAAATAAATCTTAAATTGAACTCACTGATAATATTATCAATAACAGGTATAACATTATTATTTGCCGGACTAGGCAAAAGTAAATGGGTATTATTCACAATTGGTATCGCAGGACTTATTACAGCAGGAATACTTACCCTGGCAGATTGGGGTAAAAATGAAGCCCTGTTTAACAAAATGATTATTATAGATGATTATTCGACAGCATTTAACTTTTCTATAATTTTTACAACATTGATGATTTTTCTTATTTCTTCCAATTATATCAGAAATGCAAACAAGTATCTGGCAGAAATATATGCTCTGATGATTTTTGCACTTATTGGTGGATGTATAATGACATCATTCGGAAATATGGTTACTTTGTTTATGGGGATAGAGACACTTTCAATCCCTTTATATGTTCTTGCCGGAAGCAGGAAAACATCAATAGCTTCGAATGAAGCATCATTTAAATATTTTATATTGGGCTCTTTTGCAACTGCATTCTTTCTGCTTGGAGTTGCTTTAATATACGGAGCATCAGGAACATTTAATACAAATGAAATTTCAAGTTATATATTATTACATCAGACTCAAATACCAAAGATATTTTATACCGGAATAATAATACTGATAATTGGCTTATGTTTTAAAATAGCTGCCATTCCATTTCATTTCTGGAGTCCGGATGTATACGAAGGTGCGCCGACACTGGTAACTACATTCATGGCAACAGTGGTCAAAACGGCAGGGTTTGCAGCAATATTCAGACTTCTTCAGAATGCTTTTTCAAATCTCAGTGTTTACTGGCAAACAATTCTATGGATAATAACATTACTTACACTTTTAATCAGTGCTCTTGCCGCACTGAATCAAACAGGAATGAAAAGACTTATGGCATATTCCGGGATCTCTAATTCAGGGTTTATATTATTGGCTGTATTGGCAATGAATAGCATGTCACCCGGCGCAATTTTGTTTTATACTTTCACTTATGCATTGGGAACAATAATTGTATTTGGAATGATAATGCTTCATCAGGAATATACCGGTTCGGATTCGATATTATCATTTGAAGGCTTCGGCAGGGCTAATCCCGTATCAGGAATTATTTTTACATTAGCACTTTTATCACTTACAGGAATACCGGTTACCGGAGGTTTCTTTGCTAAATATTATATCTTTCTGACTGCTATTCACAGTAATTTTATATGGATAGTAGTAATAGGGGTAATAACTACAGTAATAAGCATTTATTATTATTTTAAAATTATTAATGCTTTATGGAAAGAAAACCGTTGCCAGAAGAAAATACCATTGATAATTCCTTTCCGGACGGCATTTCTGATTTGTTCAATACTTATTATATTAACGGGTATATTTCCCGATTATCTGATAAGACTTTTATAAATGCAATTTTAGTTTGTTATGATGGAACAATTTAATAATTATATATTACAGAATTCTTTATTCAATGCCGATGATAAAATTCTCCTGACAGTAAGTGGTGGAATAGATTCTTCGGTAATGACGTATCTTTTTCATCAGTCAGGATTTAAGTTTGCTATAGCACATTGTAATTTTCAGCTTCGTGGTGTAGATTCAGATCTTGATGAAGCATTTGTCAAAACAATGGCAGAAAAATATAAAGTACGTTTTTTCTCAGAAAGGTTTGATACGAAAGAATATGCAGCTCAAAATAAGATATCGATACAAATGGCTGCGCGTGATTTGAGATATAACTGGTTTGAAAAACTTCTTGAAAAATACGGATTCAACTATATTGCTACTGCACATCACAGAGATGATGAAATTGAGACTTTCTTTATTAATGTGCTGAGAGGAACAGGAATCTCAGGTCTACAGGGAATCAGTAATAAAAAGGGGAATATTATACGTCCTTTACTATTTGCAACAAGGCCCGAAATAGAAGAGTTTGCATTAAGAAATAGCATTGAATACAGAGAGGATATAACAAATTCATCGACAAAATATATCAGGAATAGCATACGTCATCAGGTAATACCTGTTCTGAAAAAAATAAATCCTTCATTAAATGAAACGATGTCAGATATTTTCAGAAATCTGAAATCTGTTGATACTATTTTTCTGCATACAATAGAAGAACAGAAAAAAAGAATTGTTTTAAAAAAGACAGATGAAACACTGATAGAAATAAAGGAACTTGCCGCACTGCCTTCGTATGAAACATTTCTTTATGAATTTATCAAAGAATACGGATTTAATCCCTCAATAATTTCTGATATTAAAAATTCTATGTTTAATGAATCAGGGAGACAGTTTTTTTCAAATACACATAGAATCATTAAAGACAGGGATTTCCTTGTTATAACAGAAAAGAAACCTGATGAAAAAGAACTGTACGAAATACATGAACACGTCCCTAACATAAATAAACCTGTATATTTAAGTTTTGAGATTTTAAAAAATGCTGACGATATCAATCTTAGGGTATCTCAAAACATTGCTATGATAGATTATGAAAAATTGACTTTTCCGTTAACAATCCGACATTGGATGGAGGGTGATATCTTCTATCCTTTTGGCTTGAATTTCAAGAAAAAACTCAGTTATTATTTTATTGACAGAAAATTCTCATTAAACACTAAGGAAAATGCATGGTTGTTGTGTACAGGAAATAAAATAGTCTGGATAATTGGTGAAAGAACAGATAATCGTTTCCGGGTCACTGAAATTACCAGGAAAATTCTGAAAATTACTTGTTGAATAACATATATCCTCAAATACGCACTGAAATGCTTAAAATCAACCCAAGGTCGGCCCAAGGTCAAGGCAAGGTCAACCCAAAGTCAAGATATCTTTTTAAGAAGTAAGCTTTTTTCACAATTCCCATGTTTTAAAGAAAAAGCATAAATACTAAAATAATTCCGCAGGAATTTAACATGAATAATCCCGGTTTAATTGGTGGATAAAAAGTGTAAATGAAAAGAAGTAAAGTTGAGTTGGCGTTGTTGAAAGGAATTAATGGCATAAGTGTATAATAATATAGGGTTAATGTATTTTAAATAATTTTTTGTGTATAATAATTTAGGTGATCGGATTATGAGTAAGTAAATGCTGATTTTATTGATTTAGCATTGAGGTTGATGTAATTAAGGGTATGCATAAAATCTTTTTGAAGAAAATAATATTATTTTTTTGAAATACTTATTGATTTTCAGCATATAATCTTTGCCGGAAGTAAAATATTGGTTGTTTTAAACAACATAATTGAAAAAAATGCAGTAGGTTTGTATCGTTAAAGTTAAACATTAAATTGCATTAAATTTATGAAAAAAATACTGGTTGTTGGAGCATACGGACAGATAGGATCTGAATTGACAGTTGCTCTCAGGAATATCTACGGTGTGGAAAATGTAATAGCGTCTGACAAGAAAACCGAACCTTGTGAAAGTCTGAAAAATGGACCTTTTGCATATGTAGATGCAACTAACAAAGACTCAATTTTGGAAATTGTTAAAAAATATAAAATTGATGCCATTGTTCACTTAGCAGCAATATTATCAGCTAATGGTGAAAAGAATCCAATGCTTGCATGGAATGTAAATATGAATGGGTTATTGAATGTTCTGGAAATTGCGAGAGAATACAAAATGGAAAGAGTATTTGTTCCAAGTTCAATAGCAGTTTTTGGTCCTACTACTCCTGCTGACAATACACCACAGGAAACAATACTTCAACCAACTACAATGTATGGATTAACAAAAGTATCAGGTGAATTACTGTGCAACTATTATGTCAATAAATATGGTCTGGATATCAGAGGTGTAAGATATCCCGGTATAATAAGTTATGATACACTTCCGGGAGGTGGAACTACAGACTATGCAGTAGCAATTTATTATGATGCGATCAAATATAAAAAATACACTTGTTTTGTAAAAGCAGATACAATGCTTCCTATGATGTATATGCCTGATTGTCTTAAAGCTTCAACCGATCTTTTCCAGGCTGATTTTTCAAAACTGAAACATCATTGCAATTTCAATGTAGGTTCAATGAGTTTTACAGTTACAGAACTTGCTGCATCTATTAAGAAATATATCCCTGATTTTGAAATTATATATGCCCCTGATTACAGACAGGCAATAGCTGATTCATGGCCAAATTCGCTGGATGATTCAGCTGCAAGAAAAGAATGGGGATGGAAACCAAGTTATGATCTTGACTCAATGACAAGGGATATGCTAGAAAAACTAGGTGAAAAACACAAAAAAGGACTTATTTAATTGTGAATTGTGAATTGAAAATGTTTCACGCAAAGAGCGCAAAGTTAATTGTGAATTGAAAAGGGGTTCACGCAAAGAGCGCAAAGTGAATTGTGAATTGAAAAGGGGTTCACGCAAAGAGCGCAAAGTGAATTGTGAATGTTTCACGCAAAGAGCGCAAAGATAATTGTCAATTCAAAATAAAAAAGTAGTTATTAGATTTATAATCAAATTAATAATAATAATTTAAAGATTAAAAGTTATGCATAATAAAATTAAAGAATATTTAAAAGGCGAATTGAAAGGTTTGCAGGACCAGAAATTATATAAAAGCGAAAGAATTATTGAAAGCCCACAGGGTGCGGAAATCATTGTAAAAGGTAAGAAATGCCTTAACTTTTGTGCAAATAATTATCTTGGATTGTCATCACATCCGGATTTAATCAAAGCAGCACATGAAGAAATCGATAGAAGAGGTTATGGTTTGTCATCAGTAAGATTTATCTGTGGTACACAGGATATTCACAAGGAACTTGAAAGAAAAATCTCTGAATTCCTTGGTATGGAAGATACTATTCTTTTTTCTTCATGTTTTGATGCTAACGGAGCAGTTTTTGAACCGTTATTAGGTCCTGATGATGCTATAATAACAGATGCATTGAATCATGCATCGATTATAGATGGTATTCGTCTTTGTAAAGCACAGAGATGGATATACAATCACGGCGACATGAGAGATGTAGAAGAAGTTGACAAATCAACAGGTAAAGCAGGTAAGGGACTTGAAAGATGTTTGAAAGAAGCAAAAAATTGCCGTTTTAGAATGATTGCAACTGATGGTTCATTCAGCATGGACGGAGATATTGCTAAACTGGATGAAATTTGTGCACTTGCTGAAAAATATGATGCAATGGTAATGGTAGATGAAAGTCACTCTACAGGATTTCTTGGAAAAACAGGTCGAGGAACTCATGAATACAGAGGAGTTATGGGTAAAGTAGATATTATCACAACAACATTCGGTAAAGCTCTTGGAGGAGCCTCAGGTGGTAGTATTTCAGGACCAAAAGAAATTATCGACTGGATGAGAAACAAAGCAAGACCATATTTATTCTCTAACTCAGTAGCTCCGGCAGTAGTAGGTGCGACAATCAAAGCAATAGATTTGTTATCTTCATCAACAGAATTAAGAGATAAATTAGAAAGAAATACAAAGCTATTCAGAACAGAAATGACAAAAGCAGGATTTGATATTGTTCCCGGTGATCATCCAATAGTTCCGATTATGTTCGGGAAATATCCTGATTGTTCTAAACTTGCAGTAGATTTTGCAAACAAAATGCTTGAAGAAGGAATTTATGTAACAGCATTCTCTTTCCCTGTAGTACCAAAAGGAAAAGACAGAATCAGAGTTCAGATTTCAGCAGGTCATGAAACGAAACATATAGAACAGGCAATAGCTGCATTCAAAAAAGTAGGCAAAGAACTGGGAATGTTAAAATAATTGACAATTTTTAGTTGTTAATAGAAAATTTAAAGAGATCTCAGCTTATTAAAAGTTGGGATCTTTTTTATTGAAAACTATAATTTTTTGTATTTTTGAACGCTGAATAGATTTTAGAAAATATTAATTGCAACATGAAATAATATGCATAAGACAATATTAATAACCGGGGGAGCAGGTTTTATCGGCTCTCATGTAGTAAGATTATTTGTTAATAAATATCCTGATTATAATATTGTTAATCTTGATAAATTAACCTATGCAGGAAACCTTGCAAACCTTAAAGATATTCAGGATAAAGATAATTACACTTTTATTAAAGGAGATATAGTTGATGCTGCTTTTATAAATGAGTTGTTTGCAAAATGGAACTTTGACGGCGTTATTCATTTAGCAGCAGAATCACATGTTGACAGGTCAATATCAAATCCTATGGATTTTATAATGACTAATATAGTTGGTACTGTAACACTTTTGAATGCTGCAAAAAGTAACTGGAGCGGTAGCTATAATAATAAATTATTCTATCATGTGTCAACTGATGAGGTTTACGGATCACTGGGGTCAACAGGTTATTTTACAGAAGCTACGGCATATGATCCAAAAAGTCCTTATTCAGCTTCAAAAGCAAGTTCAGATCATTTGGTAAGAGCATACAATCATACTTTCGGGTTACCTGCAGTGATATCCAATTGTTCAAACAATTATGGTTCACACCAGTTTCCTGAAAAACTTATACCATTGGTAATTAATAATATTAAGCATAAAAAGCCATTGCCTGTTTATGGAAAGGGAGAAAATGTCAGAGACTGGCTTTATGTTGAAGATCATGCATCTGCAATCGATATCATATTTCACAAAGGGAGAATAGGTGAGACATACAATATAGGTGGAAATAATGAATGGATGAATATAGATATTGTCAGAACTTTATGTAAAATAATGGATAAAAAACTTAACCGAAATGCAGGAGAATCAGAAAAACTTATTACCTTTGTTAAAGACAGGGCAGGGCATGATTTGAGATATGCAATTGATGCATCCAAGCTGAAAAATGAATTAGGGTGGCAGCCAACACTCAAATCCGCAGAGGGTTTTGAAAAAACTGTTGACTGGTATCTTAACAATGAAGAATGGCTTAATAATGTCACTTCCGGTGATTATCAGAAGTATTATGAAAAACAATATATAAAAAGATAATCAGGAAATGAAGGAAAGAAAGAATTAACATGAATTTTGATGTATAAAAAGCCTTTTCATAATACAGAACTTTCACGATACAGCTTTCTGGTGACGGGAGGTGCCGGTTTTATTGGTTCGAATATTGTGGAATATTTAATAAGATACGGGGCCGGTAAAGTAAGAGTTGTCGATAATCTAAGTACTGGTTATAAGCAAAACATTGAAGAGTATTTAGATAATCCTTCATTTGAGTTTATAGAAGAAAATATTTGTAATATAGAAGTATGTAATAGGGCTGCTACCGGTATGGATTTTATAATACATCAGGCAGCACTTGGTTCTGTTTCACGTTCTGTTGAAAATCCAATTGGTACTAACGAATCAAATGTAACAGGATTTCTGAATATATTGCAGTCGGCAAAAGATAATAAAATCAAGAGAGTAGTTTATGCGAGTTCTTCCTCGGTATATGGTGATAATGAAACGCTTCCCAAAATAGAAGAAAATGTCGGGAATCCACTTTCTCCCTATGCTGTATCAAAACTTGTGAATGAACTTTATGCCGGGGTGTTTGCAAGGATTTATGGCATGGAAATAATAGGATTGAGATATTTCAATGTATTTGGTCCTAGGCAGAGTCCTAAAGGACCTTATGCAGCAGTAGTTCCATTGTTTATTGATGCTATGAAAAATAGTGTTTCACCATTTATTTTCGGTGACGGAGAACAATCCAGAGATTTTACTTTTGTAGAAAAT
>JAUZOY010000117.1 GCA_030706235.1 Bacteroidota bacterium
ATATTTTTTATGGGGTTGTTCCGAAATTTGAGATTAAGTTTGTCAATAGGGAGTGCATACTCAATGCTTGCGATAACCTATTCGGGACTTACTTTCCCTGTATTTGGAATGTCTCCTATTGCTCAGGCTATGTCTTATGCTTTCCCATATACCTATTGGCTTAATATATTTATGGGACAATCTTTAAGGGGTGAACCAATAAGTAATATAATTCACCCAATGTACTCATTAATAGCATTTATAATTTTTGGCATATTATTTATTCCCCGTTTGAAATATCTTTTACTTAATAAAAAATATTGGGGAAAAATTTAATAAATTATGTTTAGAAAACTATTTAAAGCAATTCAACTTACTGCCGATATTTTTACAAGTGAACTCAAGGCAGTTTTCAGTGATGCCGGGACTGTGTTGATGTTTATGATTGCACTTGTTGCATATCCTGTATTATATTCTTTGGGTTATGAACAGGAAATTGTACGTGATGTACCGGTAGCGGTAGTTGATCTTGATAATTCATCATTAAGCAGACAGTGCAGCAGAATGGCTGATGCTACAGAACAATTGAAGGTTGAATGTAAAGCAAACAGTTTAAAAGAAGCTCAGAATCTTTTTTATACAGGCAAAGTAAAAGGTGTAATTGTAATTCCTGCTAATTTTGAAAAAGATATTTTAAGAAGTAAATCAACAATTGTATCTGTTTATAGTGATGCAAGTTATTTTTTGTTGTATAAACAGGTATTCGGTGGTGTGGTCTATTCTTCAGGAACTTTATCCGCCGGAGTTGAAATAAAAAGAATGATTAATGATGGCAAAACTATTGATCAGGCTAAAGACCTTCAGGATCCTTTGAAAGTGGATATATATAATTTATATAACCCTTTTGGCGGTTATTGTTCATTTGTTATGCCCGGTATTATTATCCTGATTTTGCAGCAGACTTTACTAATTGGTATAGGTATATTAGGAGGTACAAGCAGAGAAAGAAATTTGTTTTTTACTTTACATGAGTATGTTAATAAAAAAGGAGGAAGTATTCCTGCCGTATTTGGAAAAGCTTCTTCATATGTTTTTATATATATATTCAATGCTCTCTTTACAATGGTAGTTTTGCACCGTTGGCTTGGATTACCGGATAATACTAATTTTTTAACAACTTTGGTTTTACTTATTCCATTCCTGTATTCGGTTTCATTTTTAGGATTAGCTATTAGTGTTTTCTTTAAAGAAAGAGTATATCCTATATTATTTCTGGTATTTTTATCTCCTATATTATTATTTATCAGTGGACTTTCATGGCCTATCCAGTCTGTACCACGTCCGATATATTTAATCGGGCATTTATTCCCATGTACTGAAATGATTCCCGCATATTTACGAATGAGAACAGCCGGTGCAGGTCTGAGTCAGGTAACGGGAGAATGGATGTTTATTTTAATTCAGATGGTCATATATTTTATTATTGCATGTGTTTCTTATAAATTGGCGATGAAAAATTATAAAAAAGGAACCGTTTAATTGTCATCTCCAAATTCCTCTTTCAAATTGTTTTTTATACCTTTGCCAATCATGGATAATGATTGTATCTTCTAAAGAGGTAGAAAAATTCACTATTTTTATTAATTAATAATGGTTCATTATTTAAAGAACGGAGAGATAAACAAACAGAAATGGGATGAATGCATAAGAAATTCTTTTAATGGAATAGTATATGCTTATTCATGGTATCTGGATATTGTTTGTGAAGGATGGGACGGATTGGTAGAAGATAATTATACGGCAGTAATGCCCCTGACTAAAGGAAGAAAATTCATGCTGGATTATCTTTATCAACCTTATTTTACTCAGCAATCCGGCGTGTTTTCAAATAAAATTTTATCAGAAGAAATAGTTAATGAATTTTTAAATTCTATTCCTTCAAAATATAAGCTCATTGAAATAAATTTGAACCTGTTTAATAAGACTAGTATTGATAGTTTTAATAGAATTGAAAGAGTTACCTATCAGCTGGATCTTATAAATTCATATGATAATATTTATAAAAGTTTTTCTACAAATAATAAGAGGAATATTAAAAAGGCAGAAGCTGCCGGACTAAAGATATGCAGGAATAGCACTCCGGAAGAAGTTATTGAATTATTCAGACGGAATGCCTCAAATATAAAAGGTCTTGAAGTTAATAATAAAGTATATGCTGTCCTGAAAAAATTGATTTATGCATTGATTCTCCATGGCCATGCTCACATATGGACAACATTAACAAGTAATGATGTGTTATGCGGAGGTGCTTTTTTTGTGCAAAGTAATAATAAAATAATTTTTCTTTTCTCTGCCACTGATAACTTTGGTAAAGAAAATGGTGCGATGTCTTTTCTTATAAGTAGTTTTATTAAAGAAAATTCAATGAGAAATCTTGTCCTTGATTTTGAAGGATCGAACATTGAGAATTTGGCAAGATTTTATAGCGGTTTTGGAGCAAAGAAATGTACATATCTTCATTTGCAGAGATATGATTTCCCTTATTGTTTTAAGAAAATTAAAGATAAAATCGGAAAAATATTGCATTAATTATTAGCTGATTATACCCTTTGCCTGATAAACAGTATTAAAAATTATTATAATTCGATTTTTTTTTATAATTTTGTAAATAGATTAACGTTTTTGAAAGAATGATTATACACCTTACATTAATCGGTTTTTTCAGAGCATTGCAGGTTTTTTCTTTAAGTGCAATTAAATTTATTATTGCCCCTCTGCTGGCTTTTAAATACGGCTTTAATTTTTATCAGACAATTCTGATAACTACAATAGGCGGTATTAGTGGCGTTATATTTTTTTATTATCTGAGTGAATGGCTGGTTAAAAAATATAATATATTCTATCCAAGGATTAAAGCTTTTTTTTACTCAATTAAAAAAAGCAAATCACAAAAGCCTGCCCATCATCATTTGCATATTCCCGGTGAAACATTTATCCGCGAAGTAAAGATTTTTACCCGCAGAAATAGAATGATAATCCGTTCCAAGAATAAATATGGACTTATAGGAATAGCTTTGCTTACTCCTGTATTATTTTCTATTCCAATAGGTGCATTTATTGCTTACAGATATTTTTCTCATAAAAAAAGAACAATAGGATATCTGACACTTTCTGTAATAGTATGGTCGATAATACTCTCCTCTGCTTTATTAATCTTTTAAGTTTTTGCATTGAATTTTTTAACTATCCTTATTATTGCAGTAGCGCTTTCAATGGATGCATTTGCTGTTTCAATAAGCAGTGGTGTGGTTTTACGAAGAATGATACTGAGGATAGCATTGAAAATTTCATTTGCATTCGGACTTTTTCAGGCTGTAATGCCTCTGATTGGTTATGGATTAAGCATAAGTTTTAAAAAATATATTGAAAGTTCAGATCACTGGATTGCATTCCTGGCATTATCAATTATTGGTATTAAAATGATTTATGAGTCATTATCCGGTAAGAATGAAAATGAGAGAATTAATATTTGCAGTAATTATATGATTTTTATCCTTGCCATAGCTACCAGTATTGATGCATTAGCTGTCGGTATTAGTTTTGCTGTTATTAAGACTCCTTTGATATTGGCAATATCTGTAATCGGGCTGACAACTTTTGTTATCTCTTTTTTAGGAATATATATCGGACTCAAATCAGGTGATCATTTAGGAAAGAAAGCTGAAATATTAGGTGGTTTGGTTTTGATTTTTATCGGCTCAAAGATTTTATTTCAGCATTTGGGGTTTATAGGATAAAAAGTTCATTCCCGGTTTAAACAGCGTGGTAACACAAAATTTATCGCAAAGATATCGCAAAGTTTTTTAGTTATTCCCAACAATTCTTCAATTGAAGAAGAGAAAAGTTGTGATGTTGGGGTATTATTAATCAGTTCTTTTAATGTCGAAGTTTTCCAGTAATGATATTAATTTATTTATAAATTTACCGGCAAAGCTGCCATCAATAATTCTGTGATCATGAGATAGAGAAAGAATTACAATATTCCTAATTGAGATTGCATCACCCATAGGTGTTTCGACAACATAGGGACGTTTTTTTATTGCTCCAATACCAAGGATAGCAACCTGAGGCTGATATATAATTGGAGTTCCTGATATGCCTCCATAAGTTCCAAAATTTGTAATTGTAAAAGTTCCTTCAGTAATATCACCGGGTAATAATTTGTTATCTCTTGCTTTTAATGTTATTTCGGAAACTCTTTTTGCTATTCCGGCAAGATTTATTTCATTTACGTTCTTAATAACAGGTACAATTAAATTATCATTAGGTAATGCAGTTGCTATACCGATATTTATTTTCTTTTTTATTATTATTTTGTCATTTTCCAATGAAGAATTAATCAATGGAAATTCTTCTATAGCCTTTGCAACAGCTTCTATAAAAATGGAAGTATAGGTTAATTTTACATTATGCAGAATCTCAAATTTCTCTTTAATTCTTTCCCTCCAGTGAACAAGATTTGTAATATCAGCTTCAGCAAAAGATGTTACATGTGCAGATGTATGTTTGGAGAAAACCATATGTTCCGCAATTAACTTTCTCACCCTGTCCATTTCAATAATCTCATCACCTTGAGATAATTTGGTAGTATAGGTTTGTTTTTCTTCACCAGGTGTTTGCGTAACAGATCCTTTTTGAGCTATATTGCTTATTTCTTCCCTTTTGTTAAGATAATCAGTGATATCTGTTTTTGTGAGTTTCCCTGCTTCACCGGTACCCTTTATTGTTCGGAGTTCGTCTAAAGTTATATTTTCTTCCTTTGCAATTTTTCTTACAAGTGGCGAATAAAATCTGTTTTCACTGTCAGTAAGTTTTTCTGCCGGAGTATTTTCAACTTCAGGTTTATTAAAATCTGTAGTTTTAACTTCAGCTTCAGCTTCTTTGTTTACAATCTCGAATCTGGGTGCCTTTATTTCACTTTCTTTTATTCCGGTTTCAATAAGTGCAATTGTTGAACCAATCTTAACTATTGACCCTTCATTGAACAACAATTTTGATAGTACACCATTTGAAGGGGAAGGTATTTCAGAATCAACTTTATCAGTTGCTATTTCAACAATTGATTCATCTTCGGATATCTTGTCACCTTCTTTTTTTAACCATTTTAGAATGACAGCTTCATATATGCTTTCTCCCATTAATGGTAATACTACTTCTATTGTTGCCATAGTTTTAGTTTTGTCCGATAATAATTTTCCTTTTAATTATATCAATACCATTATCAATTTTTAATATGTAGAGTCCCGCAGGTAAATTACCGGTTTTGATTTGTTTATGATAAGTACTATTTATTATTTCGCTGGTATCATTAATAACAGTGTTTCCTAAAACATCAATCAGACTTACAGAAGTCTTCTTGTTAGAAGAAGAATTAAATCTTACATTTATTATATTGTTGGCCGGTACAGGAAAAAGTTGAAGGGAATTTATTGAATTGTTTACCTGTTCGATATTATTAATATTATAAACATAGGTTGCTGATGCATTACATGAACCTTGTGTTACTGTAACTGTATATGTTGTATTTGTTGTTGGTGATATTTTAATTCTTTGTGTATTTTCTCCGGTATTCCACAGTATAGTAACAACTCCTGAAACTTCTTCAGGAAGAACAGTTAAAGAGTCATTAGCTCTGGAAATTTTTGCATTCATACTGCAGACCACATTCATACTCAGATTAATATCATCAGCATAGAGTGCAGATTCACCTTTTACGAAAAATCCGGTATTACCATTGGGGAGGGAAGGACAAAATATAACTAAAGCACTATCAGGAGTATCATTAAAACCTTGATTATAAAATATACTTTGTTCAAAATATGTGTAGGAACTTGTACTATCACTGATTTTCTTCATAGCTCCGCCAACGTAGTTCCCGTTTTTATACATTTGTATCATGAAGAATGCGGTATCATTATTTACAGGATAATATTTATAATAACCATTGAATGAATTGTATCTTGCATTTACAGGAAATCCGGGTCCGGGGTTATTATTAATACTTCGGTAATTTGTTGCAGCAATTCCGGGTATAGTATCTTTCCCGGCAATTTTGTTTTGAACTTTTATGGCGTAGGCACCACTGTGTTTATCTGTTGTTTTACTTATTGTAACTATTGATTTTGAGTATAATACTGAAGAAACGGAATTAGACGTAGTCCAACCTGCGGGTTCTTCATATGCAACAGACCAGCTTTCAAAATTTCCATTTGGAATTTGTTGGTTTATACTATTACCTGTAAATCTAAGATTGTCAACTATTAAAAAGGCATTAGGAGATGTATTTGAACTGCCAAATGGAGAAGTTGAAATACCTATAATAACAGAATCAGGACTCAAACCTTGAGGAAAAGATGATAATTTAAATCCTAACTCTATGAATGATGATGTGTTAGTACCTTTGATTGAAAATAAATTATAATTAATTGGAGTTCCATTTTTTTTAAATAGAATTAATAATTGTGCATTATCTTTAGTCGGTAAATCATATTTAAAAAAGCCTTTTATTGAGTCCGGTTTCTGAGTATATGGCGTTCCTCCTGATAAACCTTTTGTATTTGCTGAACCTATAAAGATGGCTGATGTTAATAAATTTCCAAGTTGTTTAGGTTGAAGTTTGACAGCATAATTACCCGATTGTGATGGCGTTTCTTTAGTGATTTGTCCAATAAAATTCCATGTGTCAAGCTTTTCAGTACTATTCCAGTTTTCAAAACCATTGTTTGGAATCTGAGCAAAGATATTACCGGTTAAAATTAATATAAAAGCCAGTATTGTAAATTTTTTCATAAATAAAATTTAAAAATTAGTATAAAAAATTTCATAACAGCATAGCTGCTAACTCTTTGTAGAATGAATTTGCTGCCCGGATTATGAACCACGTTAGTGGTGCCATCTTTAAATTGTAGAATTAAACCTTTTTAGTCACACACTTGTGGTGAGGGCTTATTTCAAAACAAAATTACATTCCGCCTATAATAACTTCGCCAATTCTTTTAGGTGCAATGCTTAATATCGGAATTTCAGAAATATTAATAATATCCTGAGAAAGTGTATTAACAAAGAGGTTTATAAAACCGTCTTCAGGTTGAGTCATAATTATTATAAGATCTCCATTATTTTCAACCGCATATCTTACAATTGATTTAGCAAGAGAATCTTTATTTTTTTCAATTACTGATGTTTCACATTTTACTTCTTTATTTTCAATAAATAGTTTTACCTGGTTAACCTGAGATTTTACTTTATTTATTATGAAACGGTCTGTAGTAGTGAGTACTGACACTATTTTTATTGTAGCATCATAGTATTTAGCAATTTCAATTGCTTTGCCAACTTTTTGTCTGGTTTCTTTAGTTGCATCCAAAGGAAGAATAATGTTTCTGCAACCGTTAGTATGTTGTTTCCCATTTATTGTGAAAATAGGTAAATCGGTTTCTCTAAGAACTTTAAGAGTTGTACTGCCCATATTTCTCCTCCCTTCTTTCGGAGAACTGTTTGCTCCCATTGCAAGAAATCTTGGTTTCATTTTTTTTGCATTATCCAGAATAATCTGGTACGGGTGCCCTTTTTCTATAATTGTATCGAAGTTAATTCCAAATTTTTCAGAAAATTCATTTACAATATTTTTTAATTTTTCAAGAATAACCTTTTCAATTCCTTCTTCTTTTGCAATTTCTTTATGAACTATTCCTTTAAGGTCAGTAAATTGAGGATTATTACGATGTATTACGTATAACAAAGTAATATCCAGGTCTGCTTTTCTTGCAATACTACATGCTTGTTCCAAAGCTATCACCGATTGCTCTGAGAAATCTACTGGTACTAATATCTGCTCTTTCATAAATATTAACTTTTGGTATCTTATGCCTTATTACGTTATATTTTTTAATTTAGTTACAATAATAATCATTTTAATATTTAAATGAACTCTTTTTAATAATATTTATTATTATTTTTTTTGATAGCTCAATACAAAATTATTAAAAATAAGATTATTTACATGATTATTATAATAGTATCCCTCTTGAAAATTTTTAAATGGCCATTTTTTTTAGACCTCTTATTATTATATTAAGACAAAAGAAAAGCAAAATGGTTGCTTTTTATTAAATTTTTTTTGTATTTATTTAAGGACATTAAATATTTAAGGAATGGATTTCTCCTGATATATCGAAATAATCAGCAGAATTGACTAAGATATCAGTAAAATCACCAGGATTTATATTGTAATGGTCTTTAGAAATAAGTACTTCATTATCTATATCAGGGGAGTCAGCCTGTGTTCTTCCAATAAAAAAATCATTTTCTTCTCTGTCAACTATAACTTTAATAGTTTTACCGACAAGATTCTGATTGTGTTTAAGTGATATTTCCTGTTGTATATTCATTATTTCTTCTACTCTATCAAGTTTGATATTTTCAGGAACATCATCATTTAAATTATATGCCGTAGTGTTTTCTTCATGAGAATATGCAAATATACCAAGTCTTTCAAATTCAATGTTTTTGACAAAATCCTTTAATTTATTGAAATCATTCTGTGTTTCTCCGGGATAACCGGTAATTAGGGTCGTTCTTATAGTTATTCCTGGTATTTTCTCCCGAATAGTATCAATTAGCTTATATGTATCAGTACTATTGAAACATCGGTTCATTGAAGATAGAATATGGTCTGATATATGCTGAAATGGAATATCAATGTACTTGCATATTTTTTCTGAATTATTTATAGTATCAAGAATATCTGTAGGAAATCCTGCCGGATAAGCATAATGAAGTCTTATCCATTTTAGTTTGTCAATTTTTTCAAGATTCTGAAGCAGGTTATTCAACTCATGTTTTTTATATAAATCCAACCCATAATATGTCGTGTCCTGTGCAATCAAAATAAGTTCTTTTACGCCTTTATCGGAAAGAAAATCGGCTTCTTTAATAATAGATTCAATTGTTCTCGATTTATACTTGCCTCTTATTTGCGGAATAGCACAAAATGAGCATTTCCTGTTGCATCCTTCTGAAATTTTCAGATATGCATAATGTGAGGGAGTGGTAAGAGTCCTTTGTTCAATTATTTCTTCTCTTATCTCTGCACCAACATGTTTTAATATTTCCTTTAGTTGATTTACTCCTGTAAAATGATCTACTTCCGGTATCTCTTTAATCAATTCATCTTTATATCTTTCAGATAAACATCCGGTAACTAATATCTTTTTTATTTTATTTGCATTTTTAAGTTCGACACATTTCAGTATAGTGTCTATGGATTCCTGTTTGGAATCGTTAATGAATCCGCATGTGTTAATGATAACTATGTCTGATTTTTTAAAATCATCTTCATGTGTGACTTTA
>JAUZOY010000118.1 GCA_030706235.1 Bacteroidota bacterium
AAAGGAAGATTTATGCTGAATAAAACAGATGAACTTTCAAATAAATATTTCGCTGCTACGCAGCTTACAGAATGGTAGGGGAATACTTTTTCTATAAATATTATGCTACGCAGCTGAATACAGATGATCTTGTATCGGCAGGTATCACGGCTAGAATAATATGAAAAAAAATTTCAAGATAAAATAGTAAAAAGGTGATAATTTATTAATTAGAAAGTGGATTATGAAGGTGCGTAGCACAGGTAAGATTTATAGAAACGGAGATGAGTTAATTTTTTATAAGGTGCGTAGCTCCGGAATATATTATTGGGAAAAAGAATACAATTAATGTTACGATGCTACGCATCTAAAAAAATATTATATGCTCTTTTGCTATAAATATTGCGGTGCTACGCACCAGATTAATGATTATTTGTATACATTTTGTATAAAATAATAGGGTTTAAACTGTAAACTTTTTTTAGGACGAGTCAATTTGTCACTATGAGTATACAATGAGATTATATTGAGAATACAATGAGAATACAGTGAGTATATAAGCGGAACAATACATGTCTGGTGATTTGTTTTTAATTAAATTTTTATATTAAAAAATAATGTTAACTTTGTGTTAATTGAAAATAGCGATAAGAAGATTATTAATTTATTCAAAGATAATTATTCTTATGACTATATGGTTATAAAGGTAAATAATTTATTGTTAACATTAAAATTTAAACAACATGAAAAACAAATTGTTAAACATCTTAGTAATTGTAAGTTTTGTCGCTATTATAATAGGTTGCGGACAAGGAAATAAGAAAAAAGAAGGAGAAAAAAATAAAACGGAGACATGTAATAAGAAAACGATTGAAAATTTAAGGGTTGCTTTACAGGGAGAAGTAAAAGAATCTGCTCAATTTGCTGCATTTGCAAAGAAAGCTAAAGAAGAAAAGTATCCTGAAATTGCAAAATTATTTGAAGCAATTTCTAAAGCAGAGGGAATGCATGCATCTGATTTCAAGGATGTGTTGAAAGAATTAGGAGCAGCTGTTGATTCTGTAAAACCCGGAACTTTTGAATTAAAATCTACTAAAGAGAATCTTGAAGAAGCAATAAGGGATGAGTCAGCAGAATATAAAACTAAATATCCTGAATTTGTTAAAATAGCAGAAAGTGATTCATTGAAAAATGCTGTAAATGCTCTTACATGGGCAATTAATTCAGAGAAGATTAATAATGAACTTTGTAAAAATGCTCTCAAAGCATTAAAATCTAAAAAGACTAAAAATTTGCCTCATGAATATATGATTTGCCCAAAATGTGGAAATATATTCTTAAAAGGAAGTAAAGAGGAAAATTGTGGTTCTTGCATGTCTCCAAACAAAAATTATAAGAAATAATAATAACCTATAATATTAATCAGTAATTAATTAATAAAAATGTCGCTGGCTTTGTGTGAGTTAGTGGCATTTTTTTTTGTTCATGTTCCATAGGTGCATTTTAAATACAAAGATTAAAATATGCTTTTAAGTTGAACAATATTATCAAAATAGATTATTTTTGCAGATATTATTCATGATGAAAATATCTTTTAGTGGATGAAAATAAAACTTTTCTGTCTTTTATTAACATGTATTTTGAATATAGCACTATATGGGCAAAATGCAAAGTTGTCTGCTTTGACACAACGATATCTGGCCGATTATCGAAATTCCAAATTGAATTTATCTAATTCTGCCTCGCATTATCTTTATAAAACAATAAACAACAGACGCTATATTGGTGCATTAATTAAGGTTAACGGACTGTTGGATGAACAAAAGTTGATCGGTCTCGGAGTTTTTATCGGTACAAAGGCAGGTGATATATGGACAGCTAAAGTTCCGGAAGATAAATTTAAAGATTTTGTTTTGATTGAAGGGATAGATTATATTCAGATTGATGAACCTGTTTCGCCTTCTCTTTATGTTGCAAGAAAGACTACAAGAGTTGATTCAGTGCAAAAAGGTATTTTATTGCCACAGCCTTATACAGGTAAGAATGTAATTATGGGTATTATTGATGTTGGATTGGATTATACTCATCCTACATTTTATGATACTTCAGGAAATAAATACCGGATAAAAAGAATTTGGGAGCAGAAATCTTCGGGGACTCCGCCGTCAGGTTTTAGCTATGGGAATGAAATCACTGATACATTACTGATGCTTTCTGCCGAAACAGATAATAAAAAAGAAATGCATGGTACTCATGTAGCAGGTATAGCTGCGGGGTCCGGTTTTGACGGAAAAGCAAATTCGAAATACAAAGGTATAGCATATGAAAGTGATATTGTTTATGTAGGTATTACTCCGGAACAAAGTCAATGGACAGGAGGAGGTTTGTCGGATATAATTGATGGAATGAATTACATTTATAGATATGCTGCATCTCAGGGCAAACCGGCAGTAGTGAATTTAAGCTGGGGTTGTACAATAGGACCTAATGACGGAACTTCTTTGTTTAACAGGGCTTGTGATAATCTTACAGGAGCAGGAAAGATATTTGTTGTTGCAGCAGGAAATAATGGTATGGATAAGATTCATCTCCGGAAAGATTTTACAACTAATGATTCTGTAATAAAGTCGTTTGTGACTTTCGATACACTTTTACCAAAGAAAGCAACCTGGCTGGATATCTGGGGAGATACAGGCAAAGTGTTTACAGTGCAGTTATCTCTTTATAATGATACCATTTCAGGGAAAAATATTCAGTTTACATGTCTGAAAAAAGCGGTAATTGATACATTTATGATCGGTTCACATAATGATACCTGCTTTTTCAAACTATCAATAATACCTTCAGATTTTAATAACAAGCCGCATATATTGTTGGATATTATCAGCAGAACTTTGGATAATCTGTGTGTAGGAGTAACAGGTAAAAGCGGGAGGGTAAATATGTGGCTGGGGTATATATTGGATTCTCACGGGTATTATGGCGCATTTGTCAGTAAAGAGATGCCGTGGGCAAGTGATGGTAATTCTGATATGACATTGGGAGAGATAGCATGTACAAATTCAGCTATAACAGTAGGTGCTTATGTGTCGAAAACGGACTGGATTGATGTAGCCGGAAATAGTTGGTCGTATGCCGGATATGCTTCATTAGGCAGAATTGCTCCGTTTTCAAGCCATGGTCCGACGGCAGGGAGTCAATTAAAACCTGATATTACTGCACCGGGGCTAAGTGTTGTTTCATCAATGAGCTCTTTTGCATCAGAATATTATCCGGGTGGAACTCAATATAAATTTTCTGAGTTTAAATACAGTGATCTACGAAATTTGAAAGATTACTATTATGCAGAAGCAAGCGGAACTTCAATGGCTTCACCTGTAACTTCAGGGATTGTTGCATTAATGTTGGAAGTTAAACCGGATCTGACACCAAATGAAATAAAAACAATTTTGGCAAAGACAGCAATTAAGGATAATTTTACAACAAAGACGCCTAATCAAAATATATGGGGAGCCGGTAAGATAAATGCATACGGTGCAATAAAAAATACGGTATCATTGATAAATGCCATAAAACAAATTGATATTACCTCTGATCTGAAAGTATATCCCAATCCTGGTAATGGGTTGTATACTATTGAAATGGTATCAGAATTTTCCGGTGAACAATATATTGAAGTGTATAATCTTTTAGGAAAAGTAATTTATGCACAAAAATGGGTTACGTCGCAGGGAATTAACAGGACTCAGGTTAATATGAATGGTGTTGCTCGTGGAACTTATCTGATGAAGATAACTTCGTCTCAGGGATTTTCGGTGAATAAGGTTATTGTTTGTTTATAGTAGGTTTAGCGCAAAGGGCGCAAATGATGTGGAGAATTCCTTTTAATTGAATATATTGTGTACTTTTGTCAGATGAGTTTCCCATTATACATAGCAAAGCGATATCTTTTATACAAAAGGAAGTTTAAGGTTATCAACATTATTACAATGGTATCGGTAATTGGAATAACTGTTGGGACTACTGCATTAATAGTTGTTTTATCAGTATTTAACGGATTTGAGAATGTTGTGATTTCGTTGTTTAATTCAGTAAATGCCGATATTGAAATTACCGCAAAAACAGGTAAGACATTTAATCCGAATTCCAAAGAGTTTGAAAAGATAAGAAAAATTGAAGGAGTGAATTATATCTCAGAAGTGGTTGAAGATAATGCTCTTGTAAAATATAAGGATAAACAATTTATTGCCAGAATAAAAGGAGTAGGGGATAATTACAGACAAATAAATGATTTGGGATCATCTGTCAGAGAAGGAAAATATGTTCTTCAAAACGGACAAAAAGATTATGCGTTAATTGGTCAGGGAATAGCATATAATCTAGATATAAGGTTGAATGATATATTTACTTCATTGAGTGTATATGCACCTAAAAGGACGGAGAGTAAATACCTTGAAGCAGAGAATGCCTTCAATGAAGATGAAATTTTTCCTTCCGGAATATTTTCAGTGCAGCAGGATTTTGATTCAAAGTATATAATAGTACCATTGCGATTTGCACGGAAATTGTTTGATTATCAAGATGAAGTTAGTTCGATTGAAATTGCAGTAAGCGGCAGTAATGATAAGGAAATGGTAAAGGAAGAAATTAAGAAAGAGCTTGGAAGTCGTTATTATGTTAAAAATAAATATGAGCAGCAGGAGCTTCTTTTCAAGATAATGAAGTCTGAGAAATGGGCAGTTTTCCTGATACTTACATTTATTCTTATAGTTGCAACTTTCAATATGATCGGAACGCTGACAATGATGATAATCGATAAGCAAAAAGATATATTTACCTTAAAAAGTCTTGGCGCTGATTCTTCAGTGATCAGGAGAATTTTCTTTTATGAAGGAATGCTTGTCAGCTTAGCCGGTACAATAGCCGGTCTGGCACTTGGCTATCTCATTTGTTATCTGCAGATAAAATTTGAACTGGTAAAGATTGGTACCGGAGGAACATTTGTGGTTAATGCCTATCCTGTAAAAATTCAATTGCAGGATTTTATTTATGTAACATTAACCGTATTGGGTATAGGTCTGCTTGCTTCATGGTATCCTTCAAAATATACTACCAAAAAGCTGGAAAGAATGGTTAATGTTAACGGTTAACTGGGTGTAAAATAAAATCAAAACGATTTCTTAGAATAAGTAAGAAAGTAGATGAAATTAAATTCTGGAATTTTGTTTACCTGCTATGTCTATGAAATAATAAATCTAAAATAAAAACGTTTTATGTTTGTATGTGAAAATTAATAAATACATGTGTAAGTATAAATATTTCATAACGGATGCTTTGTTGTCTGTAGGATTGTAAATATTATTAAATAAATATAATAAAAATGGTAGCATTTATAAAGGAACTTGTAAAAACACATGGTAACACAAGAGAAAGTTTGTTGCCGATACTTCAGAAAATAGTATTAAGAGAAAAGTATCTTTCGGATGAAGCAATGACAGAAGTTGCAAGGCAGCTGGATCTGGCAACTGCGGAAGTTTACGGAACAGCTACTTTTTATTCATTCATTGATACAAAACCCAAAGGAGAGAATGTAATCCGTATATGTAAAACTATAACATGTGATATGCATGGTAAAAACCAGATAGTAAAAGCAATTGAAGATATTTTAAAGATAAAAGTAGGTGAAACGACGCAGAATAAGAAATTTTCATTTCTTGAAACAAACTGTCTGGGGTGGTGTCATAAAGGTCCGGTAATGCTTGTAAACGATGAACCTTATACTGAACTTACACCTGAAAAGGCTAAGGAAATAATTGGGGGGATGATGAAGAAGTGAAAAGATAAAAGTGAAAAAGGAGGAGGAAAAAGAGAAAAGGAATGAGTTAATGAAATTAAATTTCAAAAAAAAGGAGAAAAATATATGATACAGAAGTTACTTAAACGTGTTGATTTGATTTTCAATGAAGAATGTTTGACAAGACAGGTGCTCAAAGAAATTCTGGAGAGACCAAAAGAAGTGATATTACAGGAGATTCTTAATTCGGGATTAAGAGGAAGGGGAGGGGCAGGATTTCCTACGGCAATGAAATGGAAACTTACAGCAGAGCAGGAATCAGATGAAAAATATGTAATTTGCAATGCTGATGAAGGAGAACCGGGAACATTTAAAGACAGGGAAATACTTCTGAAGGTTGCCTGTAAGGTATTCGATGGTATGGCTATTTGTGCCAGAGTTGTAGGCGCAAAGCAAGGCTATTTATATCTAAGAGGTGAATATAGATTTATGTTGCCCAAACTTGAGCAGGATCTTGAAACATTTCATGAAAATATGGATGCTATAGGCATGGACTTCAGAATCGACATTAAAATGGGAAGTGGTGCGTATATTTGCGGAGAAGAAAGTGCTTTATTTGAATCAATGGAAGGTAAGAGAGGAGAACCAAGAAATAAACCTCCCTATCCTGCAATAGCAGGTTTTAAATCTAAACCGACAGTAATAAATAATGTTGAAACTTTTGTTACTGCATTAATGGTTTGTATAATTGGTTCTGAAGAATATAAAACTTTAGGAACAAGTGATTCCAGGGGTTCGAAAGTGTTTTCGATATCGGGGGATACACCTAAGGGAGGAATACATGAACTTGAATTGGGAATGACTGTAGAGCAGTTTGTTGAAGAGTTCGGAGATGGTGATACCAAATCCGTACAGGTAGGAGGAGCAGCAGGATTTTGTGTGCCAAGGAAAAGATTTAAAGATACAATTATCGGGTTTGAAGGTGTCCCGACAGGAGGATCAATGATGTTGTTCAATTCTTCAAGATCAATGTATAATGTTTTGCGTAATTATCTGGATTTCTTTTCTGAAGAATCTTGTGGACAATGTACTCCATGCAGAATAGGTTGTCAGCAATTGCTAAAAGGTATTAAAGCAGTTAAAACCGGAGAGAAACCTGCAGAATATCTTGAACAGTTACTGAAACTTACTGAAACAATGAAGATGACGTCTAAATGTGGTTTAGGGCAGTCTGTTGCAAATTCATTTTCCTCTATAGTCGGTAATTTTAAAGAGGAAATGATTTATTAACTTGAATTTATAATAAACCTGACAGAGTACAAAGTACCTGTCAGCGTTTAAATAAAAAGCATACAGCATCAAATAAAAAAGAAAAACATAATATGGATAAAAAGATAAATCTTGTAATAGATGGCATTAAGTTGGAGGTTGAAGAAGGAACTACCATACTTGAAGCTGCAAAAAAAGTTAATGTAAGAATACCTACTTTATGTTATCATGAAGATCTGCATGTAGCAGGGAATTGCAGGGTTTGTATAGTTGAAGTTGAAGGTCAGAGAAATTTAACTGCATCATGTGCCATGCCTGTGTCAGAGGGGATGAATGTTAAAACTAATACTGCAAAAGTCAGAATGGCACGAAAAGATCTGATAGCCTTACTGGTTTCGGAACATAATACACAATGTACTACATGTTACAGGAGTACAAATTGCGAATTGCAATCTCTTGCTGCTGAATATAATATAGATAATGAAACATATATGAGTGTTTTAAAGCCATATCTTGAGATTGATAAATCGTCCTGGTCATTGGTAAAAGATGACAGTAAATGTGTAAGATGTCAGAGATGTGTAAGAACATGTGCAGAATTGCAGCATGTTAATGCAATAAATGTTGCATATAAAGGGAAAGATATGAAAATATCAACATATCTTGAATTGCCAATGAATGAGGTAGTCTGTATAAATTGTGGTCAATGTATAAACAGATGTCCGACAGCTGCATTAACTGAAAGAAGATATTTTAATGATATATGGGAAGCAATCGGAGATCCCTCAAAGCATGTAGTGATGGATACTGCTCCATCAGTAAGGGTTGCATTAGGTGAAATGCTGGGATATCCTGTAGGCACCAGGGTAACGGGGAAAATGGTTACAGCAATGAAAAAAATGGGAGCAGATTCAGTTATGGATACAGATTTTGCAGCAGATCTGACTATAATGGAAGAAGGAACGGAATTATTATTAAGATTGGAAAAGTCTTTGCTGGAAAAGAAAAAGGTTTCGCTACCAATGATGACCTCATGTTCTCCCGGCTGGGTAAAATTTATTGAACATATGTATCCGGAACATTTGGGCCATCTTTCAACTGCTAAATCACCTCAGCAGATGTTCGGAGCAATGGCCAAGACATATTATGCAAAGAAAAAAGGTATAGATCCAAAAGATATAGTAAGTGTGGCAATAATGCCTTGTGCAGCAAAGAAATATGAGGCCAACCGACCTGAAATAAATGGCAGCGGATATAAGGATATAGATGCAGGATTGACTACCAGGGAATTGGGGCATATGATAAAACAGTCAGGATTAGATTTTGAAAAACTGGAAGATAGTAACTTTGACCCTATAATGGGAGAGTCTTCGGGTGCAGGCGTAATATTCGGAGCTACAGGAGGTGTTATGGAAGCAGCGATAAGAACAGTATATGAAATAGTTACCGGTAGACCGGTACCATTTAAAAATCTTGATATAATTCCGGTCAGAGGTATGGAAGGTATAAAACATGCTTCGATAAAAATAGAGAATACACTGCCGGAATGGAATTTTCTTGAAGGAATCGAACTAAAAGTTGCCGTCGCACATGGACTGATTAATGCAAGGAAGATTATGGAGGATGTTGTAAAAGGAACATCACCATATCATTTCATTGAGGTCATGGCATGCCCGGGAGGATGCATAGGGGGAGGAGGACAACCAATTCCTACTAATGCCGAAATCCGAAAGAAAAGAGCAGCAGCAATTTATTCTGAAGATGCCGATAAACCTATACGTAAATCGCATGAAAATCCTGAAATCAAACAGATTTATGATGAGTTTCTCGAAGCTCCTCTGAGTAATATTGCTCATAACCTGTTGCATACGCATTATGTGAAGAGGAACAGATACTGATAATGGTAAGATAAGGGTAGGATAAGGGTAGGATAAGGGTAGGATAATGGTAAGATAAGTACGGGATACCTAATATCAGCTTAAGATATATAGTTTATGCCAAATAGTTTAAAAACCAATTCAAAGCAATTTTTTATTTATGGGATAATATTTTTGCAGCAACAGGGAGAATAAATTTTGCAGGAAGAATATTTACAAGGATGGCCATAATTTTATTCTGAAAACCATGAATTCCAATTCTTTTCCCTTTCATCATGATTTTGAATCCATATTCTGCAACATCTTTTGCATTGGCAGTACCCATTTTATTTAGTGTAGTACTTTCCAGATCAGCAGTTTTTACAAAACCGGTATTTGTCAGTCCGGGACATAAAGTTGTTAAA
>JAUZOY010000119.1 GCA_030706235.1 Bacteroidota bacterium
AATTGTTACTCCCGAAGATTCTTTAAGTGTTTGTGAAAATGCCAATGCTCAGCTCAAAGCCACTTCAAATGTCAATCCTGTACAATTCAACTGGAACGGCCCTGATGGCTTTACTTCCGGTGTGAAGGATCCTGTAGTAGAAAATGTGGATTCATCAAAAGCTGGTAAATATATTGTTGTAGCAACTGATGGTAAATGTTTTAGCCAACCGGCATACCTGTATTTGGAAATAAAAAGAATGCCCCCAAAACCATCGCTTTTATCAGGCATAGATACCTCCGTTTGTGAAGGTGCATATATAAAGTTAAAAATGCTACCTGTTGCCGGTGCAACCTACTCATGGACAGGTCCGGATAATTTTAGGTCAATATTGCTTGAGCCTGTAATACCCAAAGCTACAACTGCCGATAGTGGTATATACTATGCCCATTATATTATAAATAGCTGTATGAGTTTTCCTGCTACCTTTAAGCTTAAAATTTATGCAAATCCTGTTGCTTCATTTACTCAGAATACAAACAGCGGAGATCGACCTTTACAGGTTATGTTCTTTAACAGCAGTATTAATGCCGAAAGATACTTATGGAATTTCGGAGATACAAGCTTTTCCGATATTATCAGCCCATTACATATCTATAACAATACAGGAAATTATACAGTCAAACTTATTGCATATAATCATGCAGGATGTGCAGATTCGGCAACATCAGCACTTATTCATGTTAAGGATATTGCCAATCTCTACATACCAAACTCATTCTCTCCAAATCAGGATGGACTCAATGATATCTTCAGGGTAAAAGGATTCGATATAGTTTGGCTGAATGCATACATCTATAACCGTTGGGGTAACCTTATTTATGAATGGCATGACATAAACGGAGGGTGGGATGGAAGATACAAAGGAGAAATTGCCCCTGCCGGAATTTATGTTTATGTTATTGATTGCCTCGGAACAAACAAGGAAAAGCATCATTACAATGGTACAATTACCTTAATAAGGTAATAGCCTGAGTTTGATTATTAATATTCTTAAAGACAAACAAATACCGAAAATGTTTTTGTTGAAAAATTTGTATGTGTCATAGAAATTCGCTATTTTTGTAGCTGACAACCAAATAATTATAACAAAAACATATACACATCACAAGTGACAAAATTACTGAGATTTTTTATTTAGCAGAAGATTTTTGCGGTTTTCGTAACCGTGTTTTGCTATTAAAAAGATTTCCTTATTGTTTTGAACTTTTCAAAAAAATTGAGGAAATTTAGTAGAACGTTGTAATATAAAGTGAAATACAAAACAATTATCATTACCCAAATAATAAAAACATTGAAGTAAAGGGTTTCATAAAAGTTACCCATAAAATATTTACGTGGTGCGTAGAAATGTGTTCTGAAATTTAAATAATGATGAACTTCAGGATCATTAAAAATAGGATCTATAACCTGAATGTATCTTCCATTTTCTTCAATAATCTGGTTTTTCTCGTAAATTCTTTTTACCAGATCATCAAGACTTGTATTAAAATAGTCATTTTTGATTTTATTGAAGAGGGCTTTTCTTTCGGGGGTTGATTGCATTAAATCAAGGATTTCATACTTTTTATCTGTAATTGCATTAAATGCTATTGTATAATATTCTTTGAGATTGTCGAGGTAGTTAATTGTATATTCTGCAATATCTTTATTGAAATTTTTAATATTCAGATCATTGAGATACTCAAAAGAGATGGATTTGACATTTTTTGTTTCTATAGATAATTCATTTTTTAACAGATTGAGATCATTTGCTAAAATGACTTTTTTTTCTGCATCAATATTATTTTTTTCTATGATTTCTTCACATTTTTCGGCTATTTTCTTTAATTCCGGTACATAATAAACCTGTTTGAAATTAGATATACTTTCCTGTTTGTCAATATTATAAAATTTCTTCTCATATTTATTGTTTTTGTATTGATTTACTACCAGTGCTTCATATGCCCATCTTGAAGTCATTAAATCCGCAACTATCGGTACTTTATTCCTTCCGCCAATAATTTTGTTAAGCTTATCAAAATTAAACATTGCACCTCCAAGAATAAGCTGAGGTATAATGAGTAAAGGAATAAGAATATAAATCGTAACAGCTGAATTAAAACTGGCAGAAATATTAAGACCAAGCATGTTTGCAAAACATGAAACTGAAAAAAGAACAAGCCAGTATTCAAAATACATCCCTTTTACTCCAAAAATGCTATTACTAATCAGAACATAAGCAAGAGTTTGTAAAGCAGAAAGCGAAAAAAGTATTGCAATTTTTGAAAAAAGATAGCTTGAGCGGCTGAGATTCAGGAATTTTTCTCTCTTTAATATTTTTCTGTCGCGGAATATTTCCTCAGCACTGACAGTAAGTCCGACAAAAAGAGCTACTATTACAGAAATGAAAATAAAGGCAGGCATATTTTCATTTTCCCGGAATAAATAGGTATTTGATTTTTTATTAGCTATATAGTATATTATAAATGAAAGAATAAACCCAAGTAGAGGACTTTCAAGGGAGTTAATAATAATATACTGGAGGTTACTTAACTTTGATAAAACATCTCTTTTGAAAAAGATTTTAAATTGTTTGAACCAACCTGGAATTTTAAATGCTTCCGGTAGTTTTTCATTCGTTTCAGGTATTGAATCCGATTTTTGCTGATTTTTATATGAATGATACCATTGTTTTGGAGATATTTTTCTTTTATCCGTAAATTTACCAAATTCATCAACAACTTTGGCTTCGATGATATTGAATATAATTTCGGAATTAACATTACCACATATCTTGCATTCTCCTGTTTCCCAGTTTGCCTGATTATCACATTTTTTGAAATATATAACTGCTTCTATTGGATTACCATAATATATAAGATAACCACCTGTGTCAAGAAA
Organism: Bacteroidota bacterium; assembly: GCA_030706235.1. Taxonomy (GTDB): domain Bacteria; phylum Bacteroidota; class Bacteroidia; order Bacteroidales; family GWE2-29-8; genus JAUZOY01. Next base: position 2,923 of record JAUZOY010000119.1, read on the forward strand.
GATAATATTATCAAACATCTTATATATTTCAGAAGATGGCTGATGTATAACAACAAAAATAAGATTCCCTTTTAATGCTAATTCTCTCAGCAGATCCATAACATTTTCGGAGTCTCTTGAGGATAGTCCTGAAGTTGGTTCATCAACAAACAAAACATGAGGTTCTCGAATGATTTCAAGAGCAATATTTAGCCTTTTCCTTTGTCCACCGCTAATTTTCTTATTCAGAGGATTTCCTACACGAATATCTTTAATTTCTTTAAGCCCCAGTTCGTCAAGTACTTTTATGACTTTATCAGCGACTTCTTCATCTGTTGCATTTTTGAAGCATAATTTAGCGTTATAGTAAAGGTTCTCATAAACAGTCAGTTCTTCAATAAGCAAATCATCTTGTGGTATATAACCAATAATTCCTTTTATCTCTCCGGAGTGAACATTAATACCGTTTATTGTTACAATACCTGATGATGGCTTATTTATTCCGGAAAGGACATTAAGCAGGGTAGTCTTACCTGCTCCGCTTGACCCCATTATTCCAACAAGTTTTCCTGCTCCCTCAGTTATTGAGATATTCCTTAAACCATATTCAGTTTCGGAAAACTTATATGAGATATTATCAGCTTTGAATAATAGTTTTTGAGATGTGATATCACTAAGATATTTAGAAACTATATCGCTATAGAATAATGGTCCGCTTGGCAATTTTAATGTACTTCCGCTTGCCAGAATGTACATTCTTTTGGGATTTACTGGTAATCCGTTCAAGTATATATCGCTTTCGCCTGTGTATCTGATAAAATACAGATCAACACTTTTAACTTTCAGAATAATAATGCATTTATCAAGCTGGCTTGTTCTAATATGTTTGCAATTTGAATATCTTGTGCCTTTTTCATTGTTATCAATTATCAAAATATCATTTAATGATAAAAGATCTTCAGAATTTTCAATTACAAATTTTTTGATTGAAGTAAATTCCTCAGAACTAATATTAAAAACCTCACTGACTGTATCAATTATAGCCATTCTTTGAGGTGTAAATGATCTGTCGGTATTTACAAGTTCAAAAAGACGAAGCAATACAATTATTTTCTGCTTTTGTTCGAGGGTTTTATTTATTTTACGACATATACCAAGAGTTCTGACAGAGTCCTTTACTGAAGTTAATTTTTTCCCTTTTGATTCAGGATCTTTGTCAAGATAATTATCATATAGAGAGAGATATTCTACTACAAGCTCTTCGTTTAGCTGAGATGAGAGAAAGAATTCAACATACTTTCTTTCATTTGCAGAGGCTCCTTCATCCTGTTTTGCAATTATTGCAAAGAGTTGCATCAGAGCTTTAAGTATTTCTTCACTCATCTTTTATAAGGTTGAAAGTAAATTGTCAGAAGTTGAAAGTCCTGATTTTAAATACAATTATTAATTTATGATTTAATAAGTTTTCATTTCAAATTTAAGGTCGACTAATTCTGAATATTCCTCACCAGCTTCGAGCATATCTTCATCATCTTCAGAATAGTACCATTGAACGGTAACTTTTTTCCCGTTTTCACTTAACCCTTCCAATTTTGAAAAAATATCCAGTAACAATTTGGAAGAAGCTGTGTTGAAATATTCCAATCTTACTTCAAATTTTACATTTGGGTCAGCTACTGTTTGAGTAGAAAATTCATCAAGCCATTTTAAAACAGGAGAATAAAAACTTGTAGCATCTTCAGGTAATGAACGACCTGAAATCAGATACTGATTTGATTGACTATTTAATATTATTTTTGGTGTATCTTCTTTACCTTCTAAAAATAATGGTTCCATATTTGAAATTATTTAAATTTTAAGATATTGTTTCTGATCTATTAGCTATATGATATTTAAATTAAAAATTTCATATTTATTATAATTCTTTACTCCTTGGTATTTTAACCATAAATGAGAAAAATGTCATTAAATTATCAATTTGTTCAAAAGAATATTCAAGTTTTGTGCCGGCTTTTCTGGCAATATCTATTAATCCTAAACCTGCTCCACCTTTATCACTTATGGTACCTTTGGAAACAATTTCTTTATAAAGAGCTTTTAAGCCTTCTTTATCAAGATTATTTATTTCCTGCATTTTCATTTTTAATAATTCAACATTTTCATTTTTCACAGGATTACCGGTACAAATAAAATAAGTATCCTCTTCAAGCCCTACCATAAAGATTGCAGATGAATTATAATAGGTGTTTTCCGAATGCTTGCAAATATTTTGCAGGCATTCTACCATTATATTGAATACTTTCTTCTTTACCGTTGATTGTTCTCCTGAATAAGCCATTTGTTTTTCAGTCATACTAAGAACAGCCTTAGTAATATCTTGAGTGAATTCCCCCTCATAAACCAATGTAAGATTCATGGAGATCATTTTTTTATGGAATTCATATACAAATCCTAATTCGTTACTTTTTAAGCCGGTGCTATCCATATTATATTGATACTATTAACTGTTATTTTATTTTGCTTATATTTACTTTTAAAGTAAAATATGAATATTGTTCATCAATTTTATCAAAACGATATTCGAATTTTTCTCCTGTTTTTCTGGCAATATGAACCAACCCTAATCCAATTCCACCTTTTTCATCAAGACTATGGCCTACAATTATTTTTTTATAAAGGTTTTTTAATCCTTCAGATGTAAGACTGTTTATCATCAGTATTTTACTCTTGAAAGACTCTACTTTTTTATTCTCTATTAAATTTCCTGTAGAGATAATAAACTGATCGTTAACAGAACCTAACATGAGTATTGAAGTAAACTTTGAAGCTGGAGGCTCTTTTGATTCGTCACTATGTTTTGATATATTCTGGACACATTCAACAAGAACATTAAATACTTTCTTTTTAACATTGGTACTTACTTCAATATTATCCATTTTTTTTTCAGTAAGTCCAAGTATTGCTTTCATTAGATTTTGAGAAAAATCACCCTGATAGAGTAGGGTAATATTCTCTTTAGTCATCTCTTTGAAAAGATCATAAATCATGCTTTTAGTTAAAATCTCATTATTTTCCATATATTTATTAGTTATATAGATTGTTAAAACCTAATTCCTATCATTAAAACATCATCCATTTGTTTATGATCACCTTTCCAATTATCAAATTCGTTTACGAATACATTTTTAAGTAGATTCATAGGCAAATAATGATTTTGTTCAATAATTTCTTTAATTTTTTTTGTCATGAATTTTTTATTACCATCAGGACCTCCGAATTGGTCAGGTAATCCGTCCGAAAAGAAAAAGATGGCATCATTAGGTGAAATCTCAATGATATTGTTTTTAAAATCATTTCTTGTTTTATAATGCATACCACCGATTGGATATCTATCCCCTTTTATTTCTATTAATTCCTTATTTTTTAAATAATAAAGTGGGCGATGTGCTCCTGCATATTGAATCTCTTTATTTCTGAAATTTATTTTGCATAATGAAATATCCATCCCATCACTTGAATCACCTTCATTTGTATCTTGTCGTAAAGTTTTCTGAACTCTGTTATGCAACTGATCCAATACTTTTGATGCTTCAAGGTTACCTTCGTTATCGAGGATCTGATTTAATGTAAAATGACCGATAAAAGACATTAGGGTACCTGGAACGCCATGTCCGGTACAATCAACAGCTGCAATGTAAATATTATCACCTTTTTGATATATCCATGGAAAATCCCCGCTTATTACATCTTTGGGTCTGTAGAACATGAATGATTCAGGTAGAATTTTCCTGATATCGGATTCAATTGGTAACATAGAACTTTGAATTTTGCGGGCATAGTTTATACTTTCAGTAATATTTTTATTTTTTTCTTTAATTTCGTTTTCCTGCAGTTTGCTTTGTGTAATATCATGAAAAACAAAGAGAAGTGATTCAATTTTTCCGTCTTCTCCATACTCAGGAATACCATTTACAAGCATTATTTTTTCAACTTCATGCGTAACAAATTCTATTTCCTTTGATTTTTTATCATTTTCAGAAGTTATTTCAGAGAATAATTCATCAAGTTCTTTAATGATATTTTCGGGTAATTTAACTTCATGATAATGTTTTTGTATATATTCATTCGTTTTATAACCTGTTAATTTTTCAATTTCAGGATTTATATAAAAAATAATTCCGTTTATATTTATTCGTGTTATAAGATCAGGGCTGTTTTCTGACAGAGACTGCATCTGGTTACGCATTCTCTGTTCTTTTTCAGCTTTTCTTCTGATAGTTATGTCTCTTGAATTTACTACAATACCTTTAATTACAGGATCAAGGATAAGGTTATTTCCCGTTGCTTCCATCCATATCAGAGAACCATCTTTTTTTATGCATCTGTATTGAGCTGTCTGTGTCTGCTCCGGTGTAGATAATAATTCAATAAATGACTTAAGTAAACTTCTGAAGTCATTAGGATATATTGTTTTATCATGATTGCTTGTTAATTCTTCCGGACTGTATCCTAATATTGAATAAACGGAAGGACTTACATACCTTATTTTACCTCTTGGCTCATATATTGTAATAATTTCAGATGCATTTTCCAAAAGTACCTGTGTTCTTTTCTGACTATTATTGACTTCCTGTATTTGAATCTGGAGCTTTTGATTCATTTCGCTAAGTTCCACCTGAGAGAGTCTCATAGATTCCGCATTGTTCAAAAGCTGTTCTCTTTGCTGCTGAAGTTCACTGCTCATCTTTCTGGACTCTTCAAGTAGCTTTAATGTTTTAGCATTTATTTTAAGATTATAAATTGTTCTGGCCAATATTACACTTATTTCCTGCAAAAATTTTATTTGAATAGGAGTGAACATTTCAAATGATGCGATTTCCAGAACTCCTTCAACTTTATCATCTAACAATAGTGGTACGAATATCAGACATGAAGGTCTGCGGTCACCTAATAGTCCTGAAGTTATTGTAACATAATCATATGGAATTTCTGTTCTTAGAATAATATCCTGTTCTATAGCAGATTGACCTACAAGCCCCTGACCGAATTTAAACTTGGCTGAAAGATATTTTTTTTTATTATATGCGTAACTTGCACACATGTCAATCGAAATATCATTTGCATTCTCGTCATTAACAATATAAAAAGCACCCTGTATTGCACTATCAACATTTCTGACAATGTATGCAAGTATTACATCTGAAAGTTCATTCAGTTCATTATGCATTCTGACGATTGAATTGATTTCTGCAACATACTTCCCGATTTTATTCCTTTCTTCTTCCATCAAAGCATTTTCCTGAAGGTTTCCACGCATATTTACCAGTGAATGTCCCAAATTGTCATCATCACCAAGAGGAACAAATTCGGCATTAAGTTCACCTTTCCCTATTTTTTCAGCAAAAGATGATGTCCTTGTAATATTATTCTTCTGCTTTTCAATTATTTTATTAAGCTGATTAACTTTAATCTCGTGTTTATCTGTCAGTTTATAAAAAAGGTATCCTGTTAAAAATGGAATCAGGTTAATTAAAAATAGTAATATATTTTCAATGTGTATACTGAAAAATAAAAATCCAGGCTTATTTATAATGAAAGTTAAATAAATTATCCATGAAATTGTCGGAAAAATTAATCCTGATAAAAATCCATGAAAGAACTTTTTTGCTTTATAATTATCAGATATTTTATTGTCTATATTTTTCATAATGCTAATATAATTAATTAATTAAAATCAGTGACCTTAATTAATTCATTAATATAAGAAGCTGAATGTTCAAGAATACCAGAGATTAAATCTTGTTGTTCGGACGTAAACTCCTTAAAAGAAGCTAATTCAACTACTCCTAAAATCTTATCATCTATTTTAACAGGACAAATATAAAGATTTTTTGGACTTGAATGACCAAGTCCAGAAATAATATTAATATAATTATCAGGTACGTTTTTGATATTTACAGGTTTACCTTCTTTAGCAACTTGTCCGGATAATCCTTCTCCGAATTCAAATTCAATTACGGAAGATTCAGGCAAATGATATGCATAACCGGATACCAATCTTAAAATATTAATATCATTTTTTTTACTTGCAACAAAAAAGGCTCCCTGAGATGCTTCAATTTCATTGGCAAGAGAGGATAATAATTTTGCTGTAAAAGTATTTATCTGCTTTATTTCTCTTAATTTATCAAATATTTCATTGATTTTATCGGTATTCATATTTTAATAATTAAGTAATTCGTTTATTGACAGTCGT